>JAFGPU010000423.1 GCA_016936035.1 Acidimicrobiales bacterium | reverse complement strand
CGGCAAGGACAACCTCTTCGTCGAGATCCAGGACCACGGCATCCCCGAGCAGCACAAGACCAACCCCCAGCTGCTCGACCTGGCCCGACGCATCGGTGCGCCGGTCATGGCCACCAACGACAGCCACTACGTGCACCGGCACGACGCCGTGGCCCACGACGCCCTGCTGTGCGTGCAGACGGGCTCGCTGATGAGCGACCCCGACCGCTTCAAGTTCCACGGCGACGAGCACTACCTGAAGACCGCCGCCGAGATGCGCTCGCTGTTCGGCGAGGTGCCCGAGTCGTGCGACAACACGCTGTGGATCGCCGAGCGCTGCGACGTCGAGATCGAGTTCGGCAAGCCGCAGCTGCCCAACTTCCCGCTGCCCGAGGGGTTCGAGACCGACGGCGACTACCTGCGCCACCTCACCTTCGAGGGGGCGCGCAAGCGCTGGGGCGAGCAGCTGCCCGACGCCGTCGTCGAGCGCCTCGCGTACGAGCTCAGGGTCATCGACGACATGGGCTTCAGCTCGTACTTCCTCATCACGTGGGATCTCATCGACCACGCCCGGCGGGCGGGCATCCGCGTCGGCCCGGGTCGCGGCAGCGCCGCCGGCTGCGCGGTGGCCTACACGCTGTGGATCACCGACCTCGACCCGATCAAGTACGACCTGCTGTTCGAGCGCTTCCTCAACCCGGCGCGGGTGTCGATGCCCGACATCGACATGGACTTCGACTCCCGCTACCGCGACGAGATGATCCGCTACGCGGCCGAGCGCTACGGCCGCGACCACGTCGCCCAGATCGTGACGTTCTCGACCATCAAGGCCCGGGCGGCGGTGCGCGACGCCGCCCGGGTGCTCGGGCACCCCTACATCGTGGGCGACAAGGTGGCCAAGGCCATGCCGCCCCTGGTCATGGGCCGTGACACGCCGCTGTACGCCTGCCTCGACCCCCATCCCAAGTTCGAAGACGGCTACAAGATGGCCGGCGAGCTCCGCGAGATGTACGAGGGCGACCCCGAGACCCGGCAGGTCATCGACGTCGCGAAGGGCCTCGAGGGCCTGCGCCGGCAGGACGGCATCCACGCCGCCGCCGTCGTCATCACCAAGGACCCGCTGACCGAGTACCTGCCCATCCAGCGCAAGCCCGAGAGCGGGCAACCCATCGAGGAAGCGCCGGTCGTCACCCAGTACGAGATGCACGGTGTCGAGGAGCTCGGCCTCCTCAAGATGGACTTCCTGGGGCTGCGCAACCTCGACGTCATCAGCGACACCATCGACATCATCAAGGCCACCCGGGGCATCGAGGTCGACATCGACCATGTGCCCCTCGACGACGAACCCACCTACGAGCTGCTGCGCCGGGGCGATTCCATCGGCGTGTTCCAGCTCGAGGGCGCTGCGATGCGGGCCCTGATGCGCTCGCTCGCACCCACCGAGTTCGAAGATGTCGCCGCCCTCGTCGCCCTCTATCGCCCCGGCCCGATGGCGGCGAACATGCACAATGACTACGCCGACCGGAAGAACAAACGCAAGCCGGTCGAATACCTGCATCCCGATGCCGAGGAGGTGCTGGGCGACACCTATGGGCTCATGATCTACCAAGAGTCCATGATGCGGATCGCCCAGCGCTTCGCCGGCTACTCGCTGGCCGAGGCCGATTCGCTCCGGAAGGCCTGCGGGAAGAAGGTCCGCGAGCTCATCGCCAAGGAGCGGGCCAAGTTCATCGACGGTTGCGAGGCCACCGGCTACGGCGCGGAGTTGGGCACCAAGTGGTTCGACATCATCGAGCCGTTCGCCGACTACGCGTTCAACAAGAGCCACGCCTACGGCTACGGATACGTCTCGTACCAGACCGCCTACCTCAAGGCGAACTACCCGGCCGAATACCTGTCCGCGCTGCTCACGAGCGTCAAGGCCAACCTCGAGAAGGCAGCGGTCTACCTGGCCGAGTGCCGGGCCATGGGCATCACGGTCGAGGTGCCCAACATCAACCGGTCGGCATCCGACTTCACCCCGGTCGTCACCGACAACGGCCAGCGCAGCATCGTCTTCGGCCTGTCGGCGGTGCGCAACGTGGGCGAGGGCCTCGTCGCCCACATCGAGGCCGAGCGCGAGGCCAACGGCCCTTTCGCGGACTTCTACGACTTCTGCCAGCGCGTCGACACCGCGGTGCTCAACAAGCGCACGGTCGAGTCGCTCATCAAGGCGGGGGCGTTCGACGAGGTGGGGCATCCCCGCAAGGGGCTGCTCACCGTCTTCGAGCAGATCGTCGACCACACGGTCGCCCGCCGGCGGGAGCGCGACATGGGCATCATGACGCTCTTCGGCGACGGCGGCGACGGCCCCGGCGACGACTTCGAGCGCACCCCCGTCCCCGACCTCGAGTTCGACAAGCGCGAGCGCCTCGCGTTCGAGAAGGAGATGCTCGGCCTCTACGTCAGCGACCACCCGCTGCTCGGCGCCGAGGCCGCCCTGGCCCGCCGGTGCGACGTGACCATCGACGAGCTCGACGCGCTCGACGACGGCGCGATGAAGAACGTCGGCGGCGTCATCACCGGCCTCCAGCGCAAGTGGACCCGCAAGGGCGACCTGATGGCCGTGTTCACGCTCGAGGACCTCCGGTCCTCGGTCGAGGTCATGGTCTTCCCCCGCACGATGACCGAGCAGGGGCACAAGCTGGCCGACGACGCCGTGGTCGTGGTCAAGGCCCGGGTCGACAAGCGCGACGACGCGCCCAAGCTCATCGCCCAGGGCGTCGACGTGGTCGAGGTGGGCGACGGCGACGCCGAGCCCCTGCGCCTGCGGGTGCCGCCCCAGCTGCTGTCGAAGGCCACCGTGGCGCACCTCAAGCAGATCCTGGCCGACCATCCGGGGGCCGCTCCCGTGTTCCTCCACCTGGGCGAGCGGCAGGTCGTTCGGCTGCCCGAACAGTGGAACGTCGACACCTCCAACGGGCTGCTCGGCCAGCTCCGTGTGGTGCTCGGACCAGGGGCGATCGTCGTGTGAGGCCGCCTCGTCGCGCACGCGTTCGACCGTCGGAGTTGCACGCGGCGTGTCATTTGACTGGACTAGTGGCTCGTTGACCGTCTCAGAACGGGGGCTTTGCAGGAGATGTCGATCGCTGTAGACACCAAGGACTGCACGGCGCTGAGCGACGCGGAGCTCGTCGAGATGGCCGATCTGTGCGCTGAAGGTCCGCACGCTCACGAGGTCGGCACCCTGTCCAAGCAGGCCGAGGAATGGGTGCTCGTCGCCCAGGCGCGCGACGAGGGCAAGCTCAAGGGCTTCGCCTTCTGCACCCTCGAGCGCATCGGTGGCACCCCGTGCGTGCTCGTGGGACTGGCCTCGGTGCGGCGCACCTCCAAGCGCGACACCGTCCTGCGGGCGCTGGTCCAGGACCTGCTCCGGCGGGCCGTCCTGGCCTTCCCCGACGAGGACGTGCTGGTGTCGGCCCGGTTCTGCCAGCCGGGCGGGTTCGACGCCTTCAAGTCGCTCAACGACATCGTGCCGCGGGCCGGGCACCGTGCCTCGGGCGAGGAGCGGGCCTGGGGTGGGCGCCTGGCCAAGCGCTACGGCATCGACGCGAGCGCGTACGACAAGCGTGCGTTCGTCGCCAAGGGCGACGGGGGCGGCCCCGCTCCCGTGTTCGACCACGAGACGCTGCACGCCGACCAGATCGACGCCGAGGTCGCGGAGCGCTTCGACGAGCTGCACCCCGACAAGGGCGACAGCCTCGTGGCCTTCGGTTGGGCCATGGAAGAGGACCTGCGCAAGCTCGCGTAGCCCCGACGGCGCGGCGCGGAGGCGGCCCCGGTCGCGG
>JAFGPU010000422.1 GCA_016936035.1 Acidimicrobiales bacterium | reverse complement strand
CTCGTGCGTCCCGGGTCGCTCGACGACCACGATGGTGGCGAGCGACCGCACCTCGTCCGCTCGCTCCCAGGTGGGAAGGCCGACCGCTGCGTCGCTGCCGAGGATCACGTACAGCCGGCGGTCCGGCTGCTCGGCGAGGAGCGCGGCCAGCGTGTCGGCCGTGTAGGACATGCCGCCGCGATCGATCTCGATGCGGCTGGCGGCGAGACCGTCGACGTCGCCGACGGCCGCCTCGACCATCGCGTAGCGATCGACCGCCGGCGTGATGTCGCGCGTGCCGAGCTTCTGCCAGGGCTGGTCGTTGACGACGAGCAGCACGCTGTCGAGATCGAGCTCGTGGCGCACGTTCACGGCGGTGACCAGGTGCCCGACGTGGGGCGGGTCGAACGTGCCGCCGAAGATGCCGAGGCGCTCACCGGCGGCGGTGGCACTCACGACCCGCCACCCCCGGGGAGGCCGGCGTGGACCCGGGCGACGAGCCGGTCGAGCCCCGGCGACACCTCGACGGGCCACAGAGGCTCGTCGGCGTCGTCGAGCGAGCGGAGGGCGGGCGGCAGCGCGTCGAGCGCGGCCACGGCCCGCTCGCGGATGCGGTCCAGGCTCTCCACGCCCGTGCGCCGCCCGCCCACCATGGCCGGGGCGAGCAGCGGCCGACCGCCGGGCACCTCCTCGTGGTCGAGCGACAGGACGTCGCGGCCGTCGAGGCGCCACACCTGCTTGGGCCCGGGCAGGGTGACCTTGCCGGACGCCAGCTTCACCTTGGGTCCGTCCGCGTCCTCGACGAGCTTGTAGACAGCACCGAGGGTCGGGGCGTCGGCGCTGGTGCCCAGCTGGGTGCCGACGCCGAACGCGTCGATGGGCGCGCCGCCGGCCAGCAGCGCCGCCACCCGGTGCTCGTCGAGGTCGCCCGACGCCAGGATGCGGACCCCGCCGAGGCCGCCGTCGTCGAGGATGGCGCGCACCTCGCGGGCGAGGGCACCGAGGTCGCCGGAGTCGAGGCGCACGGCCGCAAGGGTGATGCCCTCGGCCGCCAGCTCGTTCGCGACCTCGACGGCGTGACGGGCGCCCTCGAGGGTGTCGTAGGTGTCGATGAGCAGGACGACGCCGTGCGGGAAGCACCGCGCGTAGGCCCGGAAGGCATCGCGCTCGTCGTCGTAGGACATGACGAACGAGTGCGCCATGGTGCCGGTGAGGGGGATGCCGAAGCGCCGGCCGGCCGCGACCAGCGAGGTGCCGGCGGCGCCGCACATCCACGCGGCGCGGGCGGCCGCCATGGCGGCGTCGACCCCGTGGTCGCGGCGCGCCGAGAAGTCGACGAAGCTGCGGTCGCCGCACGCCAGCGCCACCCGCGCCGCCTTGGAGGCCAGCATCGTCTGGCTGGCGATGCGGTTGAGCAGCCACGTCTCGACGAGCTGCGCCTCGACCAGGGGTGCGGTGACGCGCACGAGCGGCTCGCCGGCGAACACCACCTCACCCTCGGGAACCGCCCACACGTCCCCGGTGAACCGCAGGCCCTGGAGGCGATCGAGGAACTGCCGGGGGAACATGCCGAGGCTGGCGAGGTAGGCGATGTCGTCGCCGTCGAAGCGCCATGATGCGAGCCCGTCGAGCGCATCGTCGAGGCCGGCGGCGAGCAGGAACCGCCGCTGCGGGGGCAGGCTGCGGACGAACAGCTCGAAGGTGGCCTCGTGCTCGATGCCGTCGGCCTGGTATGCGGCGGCCATGGTGAGCTCGTACAGGTCGGTGACCAGGGCGGGCGGCACCGCTCCCCGGCCGGGTCCCCCCGGGCCCACGGCCTCGGGGACCGGGGTGGCGACGAGTGACGGCTCGGGAGCGGCCGCCGGCTGGGGCGTCACCCGAGCGCCACGCCCGCGGCGGCCATCTCGTCGACCGCGCGCTGCCCGTCGCCCGGTTCGAGATCGACCGGGCGGGCACCCTCGACCACCAGCGTGGTGTCGTAGCCGAGCCGCACGGCGTCGAGAGCCGTCTCCTTCACGCAGTAGTCGGTCGCCAGGCCCAGGACCACCACCCTCTCGATGCCGCGCTCTCGCAGCAGGTCGTCGAGTCCCGTGGGCGATGTCTCGCCGGTCACGGGGTGCACCATCGAGAACCCGGAGTACCCGTCCTCGCCGCCCACGCCCTTGAACACCTGGTGGTCGCCCGGATGGAGCGCCTCGTGCAGCCGGGCACCCCACGTGCCCTTGACGCAGTGCACGGGCCACGTGCCGCCGTCCTTGGCGAAGTGCGGGGTGTCGGCCGGGTGCCAGTCCTGCGTGGTGACCACCAGGGCGCCCGCCTCGTGCGCCGCCGCGACCTCGCGGTTGGCGACGTCGATGACGGTCTCCGCGTCGTGGACGTACAGCGAGCCGTCGGGGTGGGCGAAGTCGTTCTGCACGTCGACCACGACGAGTGCCGTGCGCGTGTCGTACCGGGAGGGCACACCAGGAAAACTAGTGCCTGCTCGCCAGGTTCACGGCGTCGGCAGCGCGCCCGGTGAAACCGATGGGACACGGGCACGCCCGCGTCGTAGTCTTGGAGGCCTGTCGGTGCCATCGCGGCACCGACCCGACAACGACGAAGGTGCGGTTCTCCCCCATCCGCTTCAACGCCGAAATCCGCCGCGTGCCGCCGGCCGGCACCTCTCGCAGCGCCACGACCCCTCTCGGCCCGTGTGCGTCCCCCCGCGATGTGCACCCCCGTGCGCCGGAGGCATCCACGGCGCCCCCCGGCAACGAATGATGGGGTGGGTGACCCCCCGGGTGACCCTCGTCACCGTCCATCGTGGTTTCGGAGCGCACGCCCCAAGTTCCTGGTTGTTTCCCCCGACAAGCGGGAAAACCCCTCACTACGGGGAATCCCACCGCCCCCGCGGTGGTTGAGGAGTTGTGTCATGAGTGATTCGGTTGGTCAGTACCTCAACGAGATCGGCCTCGTGCCCCTTCTGACGGCAGATGAGGAGCGCGAGCTGTCGCAGGCGATCGAGCGTGGGCGCGACGCCCAGGCACGCATCGACGCGGGCGAGCGAGGACGCGAGCTCCGCAAGGCCGTGGCCGCCGCCGCGGCCGCCAAGGACCGCTTCATCCGCGCCAACCTCCGCCTGGTCGTCAGCATCGCCCGGCGCTATCCCCTGCCCCCGTCGATGGAGCTGCTCGACCTCATCCAGGAGGGCAACCTGGGCCTCGAGCACGCCGTCGACAAGTTCGACTGGCGCAAGGGCTTCAAGTTCTCGACCTACGCCACGTTCTGGATCCGCCAGGCCATCGGCCGGGCGCTCGACCAGAAGGCCAGCCTGGTCCGCCTCCCCGGCGACCGGTCCGCATCGCTGCGGGCCGCGCTGCGCCAGGCCTCGGGTGACGGCGAGGAGCTCGACGACGAGAATGCCCGCCTCTACCGCCTGACCACGCCCACCTCGCTCGACCGGCCGGTGGGCGACGACGACGGCAGCGAGCTGGTCGACCTGCTGGCTGCGGACGTGCCGACGCCGGAGGCCGTCATGGTCGACCGCGAAGAGGAGCAGGCGCTCCACGATCTGCTCGGCGTGCTCGACAACCGGGCGCGCTACGCGGTCGAGCAGCGCTTCGGGCTCGCGGACGGGCGCAAGCGCAGCTACCGCGAGGTGGGCGAGGAGCTCGGCGTCACGGCCGAGGCGGCCCGCCGCCTCGTCAAGCGGGCGGTCGACGCCGTGCGCGAAGAGGCGCTGGCGCGAGCCAGCGCAGCCTGACCGGCACCACCGCGGGGCGGGTCACATGATCGATCACCGCCGGTGCCGCGCCACTACTGCGCGAATCGCTTTGCGGTACACCCCGGCGAGCGACCACGATGGGGCACCATGACCAGCTCGTGGTCCCCCTCCTCGTGGCAACACAAGCCGGCTGCCCAGCAGCCCGAGTGGCCT
>JAFGPU010000421.1 GCA_016936035.1 Acidimicrobiales bacterium | reverse complement strand
GTGGGCGCGACCGCCAGCAGCGAGCGCAGCGTGCGCTCCACCACCGCGCCGGCCTGCTCGGGCGAGTGGCCCATCTCGGCGCGCAGGGCGTCCCAGACGGCCCACGACGAGGTCGCGGCGACGGCCCCGACCACCTCGCGCCGTTCCGTGGCCTCCATGCTCGCGAGCTCGGGGGCGAAGACCTGTTCGACCTCGCTGCGCAGGAAGGCCGACCCCTCGGCGATGGCCCGGCGGATCTCGGGAGCGAAGGGCCCGTGCACCGCGGCCGCCCGGCGGAACGGCGTGACCGCCTCGAGCAGCGCGCTGCGCTGGCGGGTGAAGGTGGTGATGCGCTCCTCGAGCGGGCGGCCCGGGTCGACGGGGACGACCAGCACCGCCAGGCGCTCGAGCACCCGCTGCACCACGGCCGTGTGCAGAGACGGCAGGTCGTCGAAGTGCTGGAACACCGAACGGACCGACACCCCGGCGCGCTCCGCGATGCGCGGCGCCGTCGGCCGCAGGTCGCCCTCCTCGACCAGCGCGACGGTGGCGTCGACGATGGCGCTGCGGGTACGGGCGGCCCGGGCGGCTCGCCCATCGGTCGGGACGGCGGATTCTTGCACTGATCCTGCAGGTTAGTCCTGCGCCGTGGGAGCCACGGGAGAGCCGTGGTGCAGCACCATCCGCCACCGGCCGTCGATGCGCCGGAAGACGTTCACCGCGGCCACGGTGGCCCCCACCTGGTCGCTGATGAGGTTCTCGTCGACCGTCACCCACGCCACGTCGTGCGACAGGTGGACCCGTTCGTCGGTGAGGATGAACTGGAGCTGCTGCGGCCCGCCGAAGAGCGCGAACCACGACCCGGCGACCGCACCCCAGCCGTGCAGCGTCTTCCACCCCGGGTGGGTGCACACGACAGCGTCGTCGTGGTGCCAGACGTCGGACATCGCGTCGAGGTCGCGCGCCTCGAAGGCCTCGTAGTAGGAGCGGTTGGCCGCACGCACGGCCGCGACATCGACGGTCTCGGACATCGGCCGCCGACCCTACCGGCACGCAGCCCGGCTGCCGCCGATGCCGCCGGGCGCTCGCCGGGTTGTGCCGTCGCGCGCCGCCGCTGCCAGCATGGCGTGATGCCCCCGGCCTCCCAGGTGCCCGTCCGCGACGTGCTGTCCACCGACGGCGTGACCCTCGCGCTCCACGACCTCGGGGGCGACGGCGCGCCCGTGCTGCTCTGCCACCCGACCGGCTTCCTCGCCATGACGTGGGCGCCCCTCGCCGAGCACCTGGCCGATGTCGCCCACTGCTGGGCCCTCGACTTCCGGGGGCACGGCGACAGCACCGCGCCCACCGGGCGCGACTTCGGCTGGGCGGGCATGGCCGACGACGTGCTCGCGGTCGTGGACGACCTCGGCGTGGCGGGCGTGCGCGCGGTCGGGCACTCGATGGGCGGCGCGGCTCTGCTCATGGCCGAGCAGCGGCGGGCCGGCACGTTCTCGCACCTGTGGCTGTTCGAGCCGATCGTGCTGCCCGCCGGACCGGCGGGACCGCCCGTGCGCAGCAACCCGCTGGCCGAGGCGGCGGCGCGGCGGCGGCCCTGGTTCCCCGACCGCGACACGGCGTACGCCAACTTCGCAGCCAAGCCACCGCTGGCCACCCTCGACCCCGCGGCGCTGCGTGCGTACGTCGATCACGGCCTCCGCGACACGCCCGACGGTGACGCGGTCGAGCTCAAGTGCACCCCCGAGGTCGAGGCGGCCGTGTTCCGGGGCAGCGTCGGCAACCCGACGTTCGACCACCTCGACCGGGTGCGGTGCCCGACGACCGTGGCGGCCAGCGGCGACCGCGAGGGCCCGGCCCAGCTCGCGCCCCGCATCGTCGAGCGCCTGCCCGACGGTCGCCTCGAGCGGCACCCGAACCTCACGCACTTCGGCCCCATGGAGGACCCGGCGGGCATGGCGGCGGCTGTCCGATCGGCCCTCGAGCTGGGCTGACCAGGCCGGCGACGCGTTCCCACCGGCGCGCGACCGGCGCGCGGGCCGGGCATCCGCTCTCACCGTCACACCGCGGACGTACTCTCGCGCCATGGCCTTCCCGGTGCCTCGATCGCTCAGCCCGTCCAAGGTGGCGTCGTTCACCGACTGCGCGCTCGCGTTCCGCTTCTCGGCGATCGACCGGCTGCCCGAGCCCCCCACCGTGGCCGCCACGCGCGGCACGGTGGTCCATGCCGCCCTCGAGCGCCTGCACCTCCTGCCCCCCGCCGAGCGCACGGTCGACGCCGCCCTCGCCTGCCTCGACGACGCCGCTGCCGCGCTGCGCGACGACCCCGACTACGTCGGCCTGGGCCTGACCGACGACGAGGCCACCACCTTCCACGCCGAGGCGGCCGCGCTCGTCCGCAACTACTTCCGGTTGGAGGACCCGTCCCGGGTGCAGGCCATCGGGCTCGAGCTCAAGGTCTCGGCCGACATCGACGGCGTCCGGTTGCGGGGCATCATCGACCGGCTCGAGCTCGACGCCGACGGCGAGCTGGTGGTGACCGACTACAAGACCGGCGCCGCCCCGTCCACCCAGCACGAGCGCAAGCGCCTCTCGGGGGTCCACATCTACTCGTTGCTGTGCGAGCAGCTGCTGGGCCGGCGGCCACGGACGGTCCAGCTGCTCTACCTCAAGGCCCCGCTCGCCATCACCACGCAGCCCACCGACCGCACCACCCGCGGCACCCGCCGCACCCTGGGCGCCGTCTGGCAGGCGGTCGAGCGGGCGTGCGAGCGCGAAGACTTCCGTCCCCAGCCCTCTCGACTGTGCGACTACTGCGCGTTCCAGGCCTACTGCCCGTCCTTCGGTGGCGACCCGGCCGAAGCCCGCCGGCTCGCCGAGCAGCTCGCCGCGGACGCCCCGGACGATCGGCTGCCGGCGCCGGCCGACGGCGACGCCGCGTCCGCCGCCGTGTCGCTCCCGGCGACCGCCGCCGC
>JAFGPU010000420.1 GCA_016936035.1 Acidimicrobiales bacterium | reverse complement strand
GTCTCGCGCCGGCGCACTAGCGCGGCCGGTGTCGGGCCATGTGCGCCGGTCGGTAGTCGTCGTCGTCCGCGGCCGGTGGAGGGCCCGCCGCGCGCGGTGGAGGTCTCGTGGTGGGGTCGCCGTCGCGCATGGCGACGACGCCGTCGGGGGCACCCGCCGGCGCAGGCCCGACGGAGGTGACCACGAGCCGGCGCGACCGGCGGGAGCTGCGCCAGTGCCGGGCCCACCACACCGCCAGGAACAGGACGGCACCGATCGAGAGCACGATGCCCACGCCGGAGATGGTGGTGGAGCGCACGTCGAACGTCGACGAGTCGAGCAGGATCGTGCCGTCCGGGCTCGTCACGCGCACGTCGAGGCTGAACGCACCCGACGTCCGCGTGCGGACCTCGACGTCGAGGCGGTGGTTGGAGGCCGGCGGCAGCCGGGTGGTGACGACGTTGCCGTCGGGGAACTCGAGCTGGTCGCTCTCGAGCACGACGCGCACCGTCAGCTCCTGCTCGGACAGGTTCGTCAACGTGACCGGGATGGTGCTGGTGCGCGAAGTGAGGGTGATGCGGAACTCGTCCGGCAGCGTGACGGCCCCGGACACCACGTCGAGCTGATCGGCCACGCGGTCCACGTACGCCCGCCGCTCACCCTCGGGGGTGTCGGCACCGGTGGCGAGGAGGAGGGAGTGATCGAGCAGCGCGCCCCGGTCGCTGTCGTCGGTCAGCGCGCCGACGCCCGCGACGCGATCCCGGGCGGCGCGCAGCGCGGGCGCGATCGAGCCGAGTTCGGACCCGCCGGCCCGGGGCGTCGGGTCGAGGGACGTGGGTCCCTCCTCGAGCGGCGGCACATCCTGGAACACCTGCTCGACCGGGACCGCCCGCAGCGCCTGGCCGTCGTCGAGGGCACCGAGCGCGACGGCTGCGACGTCGGGATCGATGTCGGTGTCCGCGGGAAGGTGCACGACGACGCCGCGGGGGATGGACGGTGCCTCGAGCCACATGATCATCAGCTCGGCGAGGAACCGGTGAGCCGACACCATGCCGTCGTCGTCCGCCAGGTGCTCGGCGAGCAGCGTGTCGGTGACCAGCGCCGTGGGGCCGTCGTCGCCCAGGCGCACCGGCGCGGCCGGCGGCACCGGCTCGTCGGCATCGTCCGAGCCCAGGTCGACCGCAGACGGCGGCACCACCGCCCGCTGGTACCCCAGCTCGGCGATGAGCCGAGCGCTCTCGGCGCCGAGCGTCGGACCCGACATCCACACCCCGCCGACCGGCTCGACGCCGAGCCTGTCCCGCACGACGTCGGCCCCGCTGTCCGCCTGGTGGTTGGCTTCGGAGAGCAACCCGGCGCGCTGCAGCGCGGCGGGATCGACGTCGACGAACGGGCGGGCCAGGACCCGCCGTCCCGCTGTCTGGCTGCGGAGCGCGTCGACGCCGGCGGCCGTGTCCGGCCCCGCGACGGCCAGGGCCGCGAGCGTCTCCGGCTGCGGGGCGAGCGTCAGGGGCACACCGGGCGTGCGCCGCAGCAGCTCGACCCGCTCGTCGACACGATCGGCGAGGCCGGAGGGCAGCGCGTACTCGCCGTCGGGCTGGAGCGACCGCGGCGCGGCGACGTCGACGAGCACCGCCACCTCCAGCGGGGTGAACTCGGGTGTCTCGTCGGTGAGGAACGACAGGTACGTCCCGAGCGTGGCGAGCACCTCGCCCTCCGCGGACAGCATGCGCACGGCGACGGGGTAGACGCCCCGACTCGCCAGCTCCGGGACGAAGCTGACGGTGGCGCCGCCGGAGGGCCCCGTGGGCCAGTCGGCGATCGGCCGGGCGGCGACCGCGGGCTGCCGCTCGCCGCCGAGATCGCCGTCGAGCGTGTCGCGGAACGCCCGTCGCGACTCGAGGCGGTCGTGCACGACGATGTCGAGCTGGGCACCGGCCGGCGCGCCCTGGACCTGCACCTCGACGTCGAACGGTTCGCCCGCACGCACCAGGGTCGGCTGGGCCAGCAGCCGCAGCGCCGGTGCGACCTGCTGTGCCGGCGTGGCTGCCGGGCCCGCGGTGCCGGGCACCCCCGCCCCAGCCGGCGCCGCGTCAGCGGCTGCAGCGCCCGCGATCCCGCCGGCGGCCACGACGACCGCCAGGGCCGCGCCGGCGAGCGCGCGGACGGTGCGGGCGCCCCTCACCAGTAGCCCCCGTCGGGCGGCGCCGCGACGGTGGGACCGGTGGGGGGCGACGCGTCGGGCGGCGTCGGCGCATCGCTCAGGTCGAGTTGCAGCACGGCCAGCCCGTCGGGTTGCAGGACGAAGCCCGCACGGCGGTAGAGGCGCAGTGAGCGGGCGTTGCCCTCCTGGGTGTTGACCAGCGCATCGTGCGCTCCCCAGCGACGCAGCCAGCGCAGCCCGTCGAGCAACAGGGCTCGCCCGACGCCACGGCCCTGCACCGCCGGGTCGACCGCCAGCCGTTGCACGTACCCCCGGTGCCCGGCCCGCCCGCACACGGCGTAGCCGACGATGCGGGGGCCGGAGCGGGCGGTCTGCAGGTGGACAGCGGAGGTCGCGTCGAGCGCCTCGTCGAGGCCGGCGGCGTCGAGCCGCCAGAAGGGCGTGAACGCGGCCCGGTCGACCGCCAGGATCTCGGCGTGCTCGCGCCTGCGCCCCCGGCGGAGGTCGATGCCGGGGATGGCGCCCGAGGGCGCGATGTGGCCGAGGCCGTGCAGGAGCAGGTGCAGCCGTTCGGTCTCGACGAACCCGACGTCGATGAACGGACGGCGGTCGGCGGGGTGCAGCGCGGCGGTGACGACCGATCGGTAGCCCTCGTCGCGCAGGCGCTCGACGGTCGCCTCGACATCGGAGGTCGTCAGTGGCCCGAGGCAGTCGGCCACGGGGGCGACGTGCGCCACCCGGGCATCGGCCTGCCACGGGCGGGTGCGCAGGCGGTAGGCCGCAGCAGCGGTGCGCATGAGGCTCACGACCGCGCGCCCGGATCGGCCGTCGGCCCGCTCTGGGGGACGCAGGCGCGCAACACGCGGGGCGAGGCGCCGGGGCGGCCGGCGGCGGCCTGGGTCATACCCACGAGAGTAGGCAACCGGCACAGCCCGTACGGCCCCGGGGCCGAGCCAACGCGTCCGGTGGTCGTCGGGTTAGCGTCATGACAGATGTCCGTGTTGTTCGTCACCCACCCCCAGTTCCTCGAACACGACACCGGTCTCGGTCACCCGGAACGGTCCGACCGGCTCGTGGCCGTCGAGGAGGGCGCACGTCGATCGGGGCTCGACAGCGAGCTCCGTCCCATGGCCCCGCGGGCGGCGACGACGGCCGAGCTCGAGCGGATCCACACCTCGACCTACGTCGCCGCGCTCGAGCGGTTCTGCCTCACCGGCGGTGGCCGGCTGGACGCCGACACCCCGGCCGTTCCCGCCTCGTGGGACGCCGCCCTGCTGGCGGCGGGTGCCGGCCTCGCTGCCGTCGAGCGGCTCGAGGCCGGCGATGGCGACGCGGCGTTCTGCGCGGTGCGTCCGCCGGGCCACCACGCCATGCCGGCGCAGGCCATGGGCTTCTGCCTGTTCAACAACGTCGCGGTGACCGCGGCGGCCCTGGCCGAGCGCAATCAGCGCGTCGTCATCGTCGACTACGACGCCCACCACGGCAACGGCACGCAGGAGGCGTTCTACGACGACCACCGGGTCACCTACGTGTCGTTCCACCAGCACCCGCTCTACCCGGGGACGGGGGCGCTGCTCGAGACGGGTGCCGGCGACGGGCGAGGTCGCACGGTGAACGTCCCCCTGCCGCCGGGGGCGACCGGCGACCACTACCGCGCCGCGGTCGACGACATCATCGCCCCACTCGTCGACGAAGTGGGTGCCACCTGGCTGCTGATATCGGCCGGGTTCGACGGCCACCGTGCCGACCCGCTCACCGACCTGGCCCTGACCTCGGGCGACTTCGCCGACCTGACCGCCGATCTCGTCGCCCTGGTGCCCGCCGGTCGGCGGCTGCTGTTCCTCGAGGGTGGCTACGACCTGGACGCCCTGCGCGACTCCACGGCAGCGGCGCTCGGGGCGCTGGTCGGCGAGACCATCCACCCGGAGGCGCCGAGCGGCGGCGGGCCGGGCCGCGACGTGGTGATG
>JAFGPU010000419.1 GCA_016936035.1 Acidimicrobiales bacterium | reverse complement strand
GTGCCGTTCGTGTTCAGCGGCATCGTCGTGTGCCTGGCCCTCACCCGCTTCCCCGACAAGGTCAACCGGTTGTACGCCGCCGACCTCGTCGGCGCCGGTCTCGGGTGCGTCGCGTTGGTGGCCGCCTTCCAGTTCGTCGACGGCCCCAGCATGGTCATCATCATCGCGGCGATCGCCGCGCTGGCCGCCGTGCTGTTCGCCGTCGACGCCGGCGAGCACCGGCTGCGGCGGGCAGGGGGCCTCGCGCTCGTCGGACTGATGGTCCTCGGCCTGGGCAACGCGTACCTCCAGGACGGGGGCGACGCGTTCGTCAAGATCCTGTGGAGCAAGGAGGAGAAGGACGCCTCCTACCTCCACGACGAGTGGAACGCCTTCTCGCGCATCACCGTCGAGGGCGACATGGACGAGCCGTTCCTGCCGCCGGGCTACGGCATGAGCGTCAACACACCGCAGGTCGGGGTGCACTCGCTGAGCATGCGCATCGACAACACGGCCGGCACGTGGGCGCTGGGGTGGTCCGGCGACCCCGACGAGACCGACTGGTTGCGCTACGACGTCACCAACCTGGCGTACTACGCCATGGAGGGCACCGACTTCGACAGCGCGGTCATCGGCGTGGGCGGCGGCCGCGACGTGCTCAGCGCCCTCGAGTTCGGGGCGGGCAACGTCACCGGCCTCGAGATCAACGACAACATGCTCGAGCTCGTCAACGGGCCCCTCGGCGACTTCACCGGCCACCTCGACCAGGACCCGCGCATCGACCTGGTCAACGACGAGGCCCGCAGCTGGCTCACGCGCACCGACCAGCGGTTCGACACCATCCAGATCTCGCTCATCGACACGTTCGCCGCCACATCGGCGGGCGCGTTCGCGCTCAGCGAGAACTCGCTGTACACGTCCGACGCCTGGCACACCTACTTCGACCGCCTCGAGCCCGGCGGCATCCTGTCGGTGTCCCGCTGGTTCCGCCACGAGACGCGCGAGCCGCTCGAGACGGTCCGCACCGTGGCGCTGGCCGCGCAGGTGCTGCACGAGCGGGGCGCCGCCAACCCCCGCGACCACATCCTCATCTACGAAGGACCGCCCAACAACCTGGGTGCCACCACGGCGACGGTGCTGGTGAGCCCCGACCCGTTCGACCAGGCCGCCATCGACAAGATCAACGCCGCGGTCGTCGACCTCGAGTTCGCCCCGGTCCTCATGCCCGACTACGCCATCGACCCGGTGTGGGAGGAGCTGACCGCACCGGGCGGCCCCGGCCCCGCCGTGGACAGGTTCACCGCCGACGTCTCGCCGCCCAGCGACAACCGCCCGTTCTTCTTCCAGATGGCCGACGTCGAGACGCTGATGAGCCGGGCCGCGTGGTCCGACGACCAGGTGATGCGCCCGGTCGTGACGCTGGCGTCGCTGGGCCTCGCCGTGCTGCTGCTCGCCGCGGTGTGCATCGGCGGGCCGCTCGTGCGGATGGGGCGCGAGACCAGCCACAAGGGGCGCGTGCCGTACTACCTGTTCTTCAGCGGCATCGGCCTGGGTTTCCTGCTGATCGAGATCTCGCAGCTGCAACGGCTCAGCACGTTCCTCGGTCACCCCACGTACGCACTGACTGTCGTGCTGTTCACCGTGCTGCTGTTCAGCGGGCTGGGCAGCATGCTGGTCGAGAGGCTCATCGACACCGGCAGGCCGCGACGCCTGCTGTTGCCCGTCGGGGCACTCCTGGCGCTGCTGGTCGCGTTCGGCATCGCCACGCCCGGCATCATCGACGACTACAGCGGAGCCACCACGCCGACCCGCATCGCGGTCGCGGTGGGGCTGTTGGCGCCCTTGGCGCTGCTGATGGGCATGCCCTTCTCGATCGGCATGCGGGCGGCGTCCACCGACGAGTCCTCGCCCACCGCCTTCCTGTGGGGCATCAACGGCGCCATGTCGGTGGTCGCCTCGGTGTTCGCCACGGTGCTGGCACTGTTCTTCGGCATCACCATGACGTTCGTCGCCGGCGTGGCGGCGTACGTGCTGGCCGCCGTGGCGCTGTGGCTGATCATCAGGAGCCTGGCGGCGGGGCCGACGATGGTGGTGCTGGCCACGGCGGGCGACGGCTCGGGCGCGGGAGACGGGGCGCCGTCCGGCTCCGGTGGCGGCGGTCGGACCGATGCGGACGACGGCAACGACGCCTCGGCTGCCGGCACAGACGGCGACGCAACCGACCCCGACGAGACGGTCGGCGTGCCGTGACCGGTTCTCCGCCTGCGGCCGTGCCGGCCGCCTGGGGTCGGGGGCCGGGTCTGCCGTGACCGGGTCGTCGGGTGGGGCCGTGCCGGTCGCCTGGGGTCGGGGGCCGGGTCTGCCGTGACCGGCTCGGCGCGGGCATCCGCCCGGCAGCTCGGTGCGTGGTGTCAGGCGAGCCAGCGGCTCAGCGACTCGACGACGCAGGCGGGCTTGGCGCCGCCCTCGATCTCCATGGTGATGACGATGGTGGTCTGCACGCCTCCGGGCACGTCGTCGCACGCGACCAGCTCAGCGGTGCCGCGGACGCGACTGCCGACCGGGACCGGTGCCGGGAACCGCACCTTGCCGGTGCCGTAGTTCACCCCGAGCGAGGTGTTGCGCACCTCGATGACCTGGGGCAGCACGAGGTTGGTGAGCGACAGCGTCAGGTAGCCGTGGGCGATCGGGCCGCCGAAGGGGCTTTCTCTGGTGGCCCTGTCGGCGTCGACGTGGATCCACTGGTGGTCGCCGGTCGCCTCGGCGAACCGGTCCACCTGTTCCTGGGTCACCCCGATCCAGTCGCTCGTGCCGAGCGTCGTCCCCACGGCCGCTCGCACCTCGTCGAGCGACTCGAACACCGTCTGCGCCATGGCCATCCCTCGTCCGTCTCTCCGTCCGTCTGTCCGTCTGTCCGTCTGCTGCGTGTCTGCGTGCTGTCGGCTGCGTGTCTGTGGTGCGCTGCGCCGGTTGCGTGCACTGCGTCGGCCGGTTGTCGCCGCCCGGTCGCG
>JAFGPU010000061.1 GCA_016936035.1 Acidimicrobiales bacterium | reverse complement strand
CTCATCGGGTGGACCGGCAAGGTGCTGGCCGAGCATCCCGACCAGCGGCGTGACCTGGTCGACGATCGCGAGCTGATCCCGAACGCCATCGAGGAGCTGCTGCGGTTCGAGCCACCGTCGCCCGTCCAGGCCCGCTACGTCACCAAGGACGTCGAGCACCACGGGCAGGTCGTGCCCGAGGGCAGCGCCGTGCTGCTGCTCAACGCGTCCGCCAACCGGGACGAGCGCAAGTTCCCGGACGGCGAGCGCTTCGACGTCCGGCGCAAGATCGACCACCACCTGTCGTTCGGGTACGGCATCCACTTCTGCCTCGGCGCCGCGCTGGCGCGGCTCGAAGGTCGCGTCGCGCTCGACGAGGTGCTGAAGCGGTTCCCGTCGTGGGAGATCGACTGGGACAACGCCGTCCAGGCCCGGACGTCCACGGTGCGGGGCTGGGAGAAGCTGCCGGTCGTCACGTCCTGACGAGCCGTCCGGAGTCGGGGTCTGACACGCGGGCCGTTCCGGGTACGCATGGACAGACCCACGGAGGAGGGGGCGCCAGTTCGCACGGTGACCCCTCGTCGACCTGGAGGAGCTCCATGAGGATGAAGCGAACCGTTGCCCTGTCGCTGTCGGCCGCGCTGGCGCTCGGCGGGGCCGCCGCCTGCGGCGACGACGACGATGACGACGGCGTCGACCCGGACGAGGTCGAAGACACGGTCGAGGACATCGGCGACGACATCGAGGAAGAGGTCGACGACCTCGGCGACGACAACGGCGGCGAAGACAACAACGACGGCGGCGACGACAACAACGGCGGCGGCGACGGGTAGCCGCACCGCCCTCGACCACGAGCGCTCTCCTGCACGGGGAGCGCTCGTGGCGCGCAGTGGCGTGCCTACCTGCGGTCGTCGACGGTGACCGGCAGCCCGGCGCGCCGCCACTCGGGGAACCCCTCCTCGAGGCGGCGGGCCGACCGGCCCCGCTGCTGGAGCTCGCGCACGGCCTCGTCGGCGAACACGCAGTACCGGCCCCGGCAGTAGGCGACGACCTCGACGTCGTCGGGCACGGCGTCGAGGTGGCGGCGCAGGTCGGCGAGCGGCACCGAGCGCGCCCCCGGGATGTGCCCCGCGGCGAACTCCGGTGCCGGGCGGACGTCGAGCACGACCACCGAGCCCTCCTCCAGCCGAGCGGCCAGCTCGTCGCGCCCGATGACCTCGATGCCGTCGCGGTCGCCGAGGTAGGCGGCCGCCAGCCGGTCGAGCCCGGCCGTGTGCCGCTCGGCCACGCTCCTGATCGCGTCCCACAGCTCGGCGACCCGGTCGCTGGCGAGCGAGTAGTGGATCCGTGTGCCGTCGCGCCGGGTCGTGACCAGCCCTGCGTTCGCCAGCGAGCGGAGGTGGTGGGACGTGTTGGCCACGCTCTGGTCGATCTCGGTGGCGATCTCCTCGACCGAGCGCTCGCCCTGTGCGAGCACGTCGACGATCTCGGCCCGCCGACCGCTCGCCAGCGCCCGGGCCACCGCGGCGAAGCCTTCGAACAGCGCGTCCTTCGCAGCCCGGTCGGTCATCGCGGCCATCCTGTCAGGTGGCGCCGACGGACGTGACCAGGGCGGCGAGGTCGTCGTGGGCGATGCCGCCGGGCGTGCTGAGCGCCACCCGGTCGGCGCTGCCCCGGTACCGCTGGACGAGCCGGCCTGCGACCGCCGCCGGGTCGCCCCGCACGACCACGGCGTCGAGCAGGTCGTCGTCCACCAGGGCGGCCATCTCGTCCCACCGGCCGGCCCGGGACAGGCGGCGCAGCTCGGGGTGGAGGTCAGCGCGCCCCTCGGTGGCGAGCACCGGGGCATAGGCGGGGGTCGACCCGTAGAAGGCGACGAGCCAGCGGGCGGCGGCGTCGAGATCGGCCTGCCGGGCGAGGTCGCTGGTGCAGGCCACGATGGCCTGGCCGACGACGGTGAGGTCGGTGCGGTCGCGGCTCGCGGCGGCGAGCCCGGCGGCGACGCGGGGCAGGGTCACCTCGGCCAGGTGCCGGTCGGAGGTGAACGGGTGGACGAGCAACCCGTCCGCGACAGCGGTGGCCAGGCCCACCATCCGGGGGCCCAGCGCCCCGAGCCAGATCGGCGGCGGACCGGAGGGGAGCGGACCCGGGTCGAACGCCGGTGTCATCAGCGTGTGACGGGTGTGCTCGCCCTCGAACGCGAGCGGTACGCCGTCCTGCCACCGCGCCGCGATGGCGCGCAGCGCCGCCACCCATTCGCCCATGCGCTCGACCGGGCTGGACCACCGGGCGCCGTAGCGGCGCTCGACGTGGGCCTTGACCTGCGTGCCGAGCCCGAGCGCGAACCGGCCCCCCGACATCGCCGCGAGGTCCCAGGCCTGGTGGGCGAGGTGCATGGGCGAGCGGGGGAACGCGATGGCGACGTTGGTGTAGATGTCGCAGCCCGTCCCGGCCGCCAGCACGAGCGGGAAGAAGGGGTCGTGGGGCCCCTCGAAGGTGAACAGCCCGTCGACGCCGGTCGCGGCGAGTGCCTCGGCGCGAGCGGCGACCTGGTCGGGTGGGGCGAGCAGGAGAGCGTCGATCTTCATGGCGGACCACCCTGGTCGTCGGAGGGGTGCCGGCCCGCTGCCGCCGGGCACGGCTCAGGCACCGGGGTACCAGCGGGACAGGTAGGCGTGGAGCCCGGTGAGGTCGGTGCCGTCGCCCCGGTAGGCGATGTGGCCGTCGGGCCGGACGAGCACGTGCGCCGCCGGGCCCGCCGGCGACAGGCCCAGGCGCCGGTGCGCCGTGCCGTCGACGTCGTGGAGCGCGCCCGGCTCGGCCCGGCGGCTGAGACGGTGCTGGTCGATGAGCCGCGTGAACGGCTCGGCGAGGCGGCTCGCCTGCTCCTCGGCCGGGGTGGGGGACGGGCCGGAGCGCAGGAGGTGGTGCCGCGGTGCGGCGACGGCCCGGCCGAGCGTCGTGGGCGTGCCGTCGACCCGGAGCGGGGCGTCGGGCAGGCGATCGCCGGCGCGCGGACGGCGATGCGGGCGGAGGCGGGCGTCGACGACCGCCGGGCTGTCGCGGTACGTGATCGCGAGCTGCGACATGGTGCGGAAGCCTGCGGCCCGGGCGGCGGGCACGTGGGCGGCGACCCGCGCGAGCCAGGGTGCGACGCGGGTGCGGGCCAGCTGGTGGCGGCGGCTGGAGGAGGTGGCGATGGTGAAGGCCCGATCGGTGGTGCGCAGCACGGCGCGCCCCACCGGTTGACGTTCGGCCTGGTAGGTGTCGAGCAGGGCCGGCTCGGCCGTCCCCTCGGCGACGAGGGCGAGCTTCCAGCCGAGGTTCCAGGCGTCCTGGATGCCGGTGTTCATCCCCTGGGCGCCGGCCGGGCTGTGGACGTGGGCGGCGTCGCCGGCCACGAACACCCGCCGGGACCGGTAGGCGGTGGCGTGGCGGTGGTGCAGCCGGAAGTAGGTGGCCCAGACCGGCTCGTGCAGCACCGGGGGATCGTCCGCGTAGGCGCCGGCCAGGTCCTGCAGCTCCGCGGTGGTGGGCGCCGGGCGGCTGGCGGCCACGGGGTGGCGTGGCCAGCCGAGCAGCCGCCAGGTGGCGGGATCGCCGAGGGGGAAGAAGAACAGCATCCCGGCTCCCGACA
Source organism: Acidimicrobiales bacterium (assembly GCA_016936035.1). Taxonomy (GTDB): domain Bacteria; phylum Actinomycetota; class Acidimicrobiia; order Acidimicrobiales; family VFJN01; genus ZC4RG19. The sequence continues at coordinate 293 of JAFGPU010000061.1, read as the reverse complement.
GGAAGACGTGGGCGGCGCCCGGTGCGAGGCCGTCGGCCTCGAGGTCGGCCAGGACGAAGGTCTGTGGGTACGTGGCGCCGGAGAACCCGATGCCCGCCCGGCTGCGGACGGTGCTGCGAGCGCCGTCGCAGCCCACGACGTAACGGGCGTCGACCTGCTCGACGTGGCCGTCGGCGTGGGCCACGGTGCAGCTGACGTGGTCGGGTCGCTGGTCGAGGTCGGTCAGCTCGACGCCGCGCTCGACGGTGACGCCCCGTCCGGCGAGGTGGTCGCCGAGGACCGATTCGGTGGTG
>JAFGPU010000418.1 GCA_016936035.1 Acidimicrobiales bacterium | reverse complement strand
GCTGGCGCACCGACACCGACGTGATGGCCACCACCCGGCCCCAGCCCCGCTCGCACATGGCGGGGACCGCGGCCTCGCACATGGCGACGATCGACAGCAGGTTGAGCTCCAGCGCGGGCTGGTAGGCCTCGAGCGGCGTCGAGGCGAACGTGCCCGGCGGCGGACCGCCCGCGTTGGGGACCAGGATGTCGACCCGGCCGAGCGCGTCGATGGCCGCCTCGACGAAACCGGTGGCGCCCTCGACGGTCGACACGTCGGCCACGAGCGGCACGGCACCGTCGATGCGGGCGGCGGCGGCCTCGATGCGCGCACGGTCGCGCCCGCAGATGGCGACCCGCACGCCCTCGGAGGCCAGCGCGCGGGCGGAGGCGAAGCCGAGCCCCGACGACGCCCCGGCCACTGCGGCGGTGCGTCCGGCGATGCCCATGTCCATGGCGCCGGACCCTACCCGCCCCGTCCCTGACCCCGTCCCCGGCGCGGCCAGGACGGCCGCCGCCGCCGCAGGTCCCCGGCGCCGCCAGGACGGCCGCCGCCGGTCACGTCCCCGACGGCGATCCGGACACGCACACCGTCCCGCCGCAGCAAACGACGTGCACACGGTCGTCCGGCGCGGCAGGGTGACGCAGGTGGACCTCGCCGACGAGCTCGACGCCTACGTGCCTCGCACCGTCACCGAGCGGCGCGACGTCGCCCGCGTGCACGGGCTCGCATCGACCGCCGATCCCTGGTCACGCGCTCTCCCGCTGCACGTCACCGGCTCCGCCGTGGTGGTCCACCCGCCCACCGGGCGGGTGCTGCTGCGCTGGCACGAGCGGATGGAGGCGTGGCTCCACGTCGGCGGCCACGTCGACCCCGACGACGCGGGGCCGCTGGACGCGGCTCGGCGCGAGGGTCGCGAGGAGACGGGGCTCGACGACCTGGCCCCCTGGCCCGACCCTGACCACCCGCGGCTGGTGCACGTGGTCGTCGTCCCTGTGCCCGCGGGGCGCGGCGAGCCCGCCCACGAGCACGCGGACCTGCGCTACGTCCTCGCCACCGCCCGCCCCGACGACGCTGTCCCGGAGCGACCCGCCGCCCGTCTACGGTGGCTGCCGCTCGACGACGCGGTCGCCGCCGTGGGCCAGGACAACCTGCGCGACACGTTCGCCCGGGTGGCCCCCCTGCTGGACGGTGCCGACGACCGCCCTCCGGCCCCCTGACAACCTCGACCTCGACCTGAGGTCGAGGGTCGAGTAGAGGTCGAGGGTTGCTGCTGACCTGGGCGTCCTCTCGCTCGTCCCTCATGGCGGTAGGGTCGCCGGCGTGACTCGGCTGTACACCGGCAAGGGCGACGACGGAACCACCGGCCTGCTGTTCGGGGGCCGGGTGCCCAAGGACTCGGCCCATCCCCGTGCCGTCGGGGCCGTCGACGAGGCGCAGGCCGTCATCGGGGTCGCCCGGTCGCTGTGCGAGCGCGACGGCGACCTCGACCGGCAGCTCACCCAGGTCTGCCGTGACCTGTGGGTGCTCATGGCGGAGCTCGCCACGGCGCCCGACAACCACGCCAAGCTCGCCGACGGGCAGACGCGGGTGACCGCCGAGATGGTGCAGGCCCTCGCCGAGATGGTCGACGACCTCGGCGAGCGGTTCGAGGCGCCCGCCGCCTTCGTCGTGCCCGGGCAGACCGTGCTGGCCGCGCAGCTCGACGTCGCCCGCACGGTCGTCCGCCGGGCAGAGCGCGACGCCGTCGCCGTCGCCGGCGCCGGATCACAGGTGGTGCCCTACCTCAACCGCCTGTCGTCGCTGCTGTGGGTGCAGGCCCGCTGGGTCGAGGGCGAGCACCTGCTCAGCCGCGACGTCTCCCCCACCGACTGACCGGCGTCCTCCCGCTCGATCGGTGGCGCGGTCGACCGCTCCCGCGAGACCGCCCCACGACGACACCAGTTCGTCAGTGCCATCGTCAGCGCGCCGCGGGGGCCATCTGCGGTCCTCCGGCGACCGGCAGGCCGGTGAGGAGCCAACCGGTGAGGCCTCCCGCCACGAAGCCGATGCCGTTGAGCACCCCGTGCGTGCTCGCCATGGCGTCGATGGTCAGCGCCGGCACCGAGACGTGCTGGGCCAGCGCCCACTGCACGGCCAGGACCATGGGCACCCATGGGCACAGCGACGACACGACCAGCAGCGACCGCCCGATCCCCTGGGCCACGCCCCGGCCTCGCACGGGCACCGAGGCGAGAGCCGAGGTGGACGTGGACAGCAGGAAGATGCCGAAGGCGACCGACCAGGCGGCGATCGTCATGATGACGGCGCCGCCCACGTGCCCGACCGCCCAGTCGAGGACGAAGCCGGACGCGACCACCGGCGGTCCCGCGATGGCGGTCAGGCACCCCGTGACCAACGCCAGGCGGCTGGCGAGCCAGTCCACCGCCGACAGCCCGGCGGCGCCCAGCAGCGGCAGGCCGAAGCCGGCGTAGTGGAAGTGGACCGAGGTCAGGCGCACGATGTCGGTCGACAGGTCGAAGGGCCGCAGGCCGAACCGGCTGATGACCAACCACGCGCCGGCGACCCCGAGGTACACGAGCCCGACCGCCACCGTGCCGACCACGAGCGGGTACGCGGGCGCGGCACCTGCCAGCTGCGACGGTGACCGCAACCGCGCCAGCAGGGCCACGCCACCGGCCGCGGCGCACAGGCAGACCACGAACCAGCCGAGCGCGAACGCACCGGCGAGCCCGCCGGGCGAGATGACGAGCGACGCCACCGCCGCCGCGGCGCCGGCCACGCGCAGACCGCGAGCAAGGACGAGCGGCGCAGGCACGTCGTCGCCGAGGAGCCGGTCGACGAGCACCAGACCCAGCCCGACGACCACGACCGGCCCGGCTGCGGAGAGCACGTCGATCAGGTCGATCCGCCGCAGCGTAGTGCCCCGTTCACACATGGACGGGGGCGCAGAAGGCTGTGGGCCGGGCGCCGGTCCGCGATCCCCGGTCTCCGGCGACGCCGCACCCGCGAGGGGCGACACCGCACCGCATCGGGGCGACGCCGGCACCGGACCAGGGTTCAACGACGGCACCGCACGAGGGCGACGCCGCACCGCATCAGGGCACGGCGAAGCCCCGCCTGGCGGCCATGCGCACCAGGGTCCGGGCGTTGCGGACCGCGGCGCCCCCCTGATCGTTGTTGAAGTACACGAACACGTCCGACTCGCCGGCGTCGCCGCCCGGCCACGCCGCGGCGACGCGATCGAGCCACGACCCGAGCGCCGCCCGGCCGTACGCGGGGGGAGGCGTGGCGGTTCCCTCGTGAAGGCGGACGTACCCCCACCCCGCCGTCCGCCACAACGGGGTGACCGGTCGCCCCGCCCGGTCCGCCCAGCACAGCGCGGCGCCCCGCTCCTCGAGCACCGCGCGCACCTCGTCGGTCCACCACGACTCGTGCCGGGGCTCGACGGCCACCCGGGTCCCCGCAGGGAACGCCCGCAGGCACTCGTCGAGCCGCTCCGGCTCGGCCCGCAGGTTCGGGGGCAGCTGGAGCAGGAACGGCCCGGTCCGCTCGCCGAGCCCGGCAGCGCGCTCCAACAGCCGCGCCACCGGCTCGTCCGGCTCACGCAGCCGCTTGATGTGCGTGAGGTAGCGGCTGACCTTGGTGGCGATCACGAAACCGGGCGGCGTCTCGTCGCGCCACCGCTCGAACACCGAGCGCTCGGGCAGGCGGTAGAAGGCGTTGTTGACCTCGACCGTCGGGAACTGGCCGGCGTAGTGCGCCAGCCACGCCCGCTGGGGCATGCCGTCCGGGTACAGGCCGCCCCGCCAATCGTGGTACTGCCACCCGGACGTCCCGACCAGCAACGTCATGTCCCGTGGCTACCCGGGGCCGGCTGCCGCCACTCCCCCGCCACCGATTCCTGCCTGTTGCGGCTTCCACTCTGCCCCGACGGGGCCGGATCGGTAGATTGGCCGTTCACCTATGAGCCGCTTCCTCGATCTCGTCAACGAACGTGTCGTCGTGTACGACGGTGCGACCGGCACCAACCTGCAGGAGCTCGGGCTCACCGCCGATGATTTCGGCGGCCCGGACCTCGAGGGCTGCACCGACATCCTGTCGGTGACACGCCCGGACGTCATCGCGGATCTGCACGAGTCGTTCTTCCGGGCCGGCTCCGACGTGGTCGAGACCAACAGCTTCGGGGCCTTCGCCGTGCCGCTCGGCGAGTACGGCATCCCCGAGCGGGCGCACGAGATCAGCCTGGCCGCCGCCCGCGTCGCCCGCGAGGTGGCCGACGGCTACGACGGCTTCGTCGCCGGATCGATGGGGCCTGGCACCAAGTCGCCGTCGCTCGGCCAGATCGGCTTCGTCGAGCTGCGCGACGCCTACGAGGTGATGGCGCGGGGCCTCATCGAGGGCGGTGTCGACCTGCTCATCACCGAGACGCACTTCGACCTGCTGGCCGCCAAGGCGGCCGTCATCGGGGCCCGCCGGGCGATGGCCGCCCTCGGCACGACGGTGCCCATCCAGCTCCAGGTCACGATGGAGCAGACGGGCACCATGCTGCTCGGCACCGAGATCGGGGCGGCGCTGAGCGCGCTCGGTGCGCTGCGGCCCGACATCTTCGGGCTCAACTGCGCCACCGGCCCGGCCGAGATGCACGAGCACCTGCGGCACCTCTCGGCCAACGCCACCATGCCCATCTCGTGCCTGCCCAACATGGGCCTGCCGTCGGTCGTCGACGGCAAGATGCACTACGACCTCGAGCCCGCCGAGTTCGTCGAGTACCAGACGCGGTTCATCACCGAGCTGGGCGTGCAGGTGGTGGGCGGCTGCTGCGGTTCGACGCCGGAGCACCTCCGCCAGCTGGCGGCCGTGGCCAAGGACCTGACCCCCGCCACCCGCGACCCCCGGCCCGAGCCCGGTGCCGCCTCGATGTTCAGCGCCGTGCCGTTCCACCAGGACGCCAGCTTCCTCATCATCGGCGAGCGCACCAATGCCAACGGGTCCAAGCGCTTCCGCGAGCTGATGCTCGAGGGCGACTGGGACGCCTGCGTGAAGATGGCCCGCGACCAGGAGCGCGAGGGCGCCCACATCCTCGACGTGTGCGTCGACTACGTCGGCCGCGACGGCACCGTCGACATGGACGAGCTCGCCAGCCGGTTCGCCACCCAGGTGACGGTCCCGCTCGTGCTCGACTCGACCGAATCCCAGGTCATCGAGGCCGGGCTGCAGCGCCTGGGCGGCCGGGCCATCCTCAACTCGGCCAACCTCGAGGACGGCGAGGCCGAGGGCAGCCGCTTCGACCGGGTGTGCGCGCTGGCCAAGGAGTACGGCGCCGCCGTCATCTGCTTGCTCATCGACGAGGAGGGCCAGGCCCGCGACGTCGAGTGGAAGCTGCGGGTCGCCCACCGCATCCACGACCTCGCCACCCAGCGCTACGGCCTGGCGCCCGGCGACCTCATCTTCGACGCGCTCACGTTCCCGCTGTCGACCGGCGACGCCGACCTGCGCGGCGACGCCATGGCCACGATCGAGGCCATCCGCCGCATCAAGGCCGAGCTGCCCGGCGTGTACACCACGCTCGGCGTCTCCAACGTGAGCTTCGGCCTCTCCCCCGCCGCCCGCCACGTGCTCAACTCGGTGTTCCTGCACGAGTGCGTGCAGGCGGGGCTCGACTCGGCGATCGTCCACGCGGCGCGCATCATGCCGCTCAACAAGATCCCCGAAGAGCAGGCCAAGGTCTGCCTCGACCTCATCTACGACCGTCGCGACGACGCCTCCGGCTACGACCCGCTCGCCGCCCTGCTCGACGTGTTCGCCGACGTGACGGTGGCCAAGAACGAGAAGGAGGACCGCAGCGGCTGGCCGGTCGACGAGCGGCTCAAGGCCCGCATCATCGACGGCGACCGCGAGGGCCTCACCGACGACCTCGACGAGGCGATGGCACAGGGCATCACGCCGCTCGCCATCATCAACGACATCCTGCTCGCCGGCATGAAGGTCGTGGGCGACCTGTTCGGCTCGGGCCAGATGCAGCTGCCGTTCGTGTTGCAGTCCGCCGAGACGATGAAGGCGTCGGTCGCCCACCTCGAGCCGCACATGGAGAAGGTCGAG
>JAFGPU010000417.1 GCA_016936035.1 Acidimicrobiales bacterium | reverse complement strand
TGGTCGGGTGGGGGAGATTTGAACTCCCGACCTCTGCGTCCCGAACGCAGCGCTCTGCCAAGCTGAGCCACCACCCGGTGATCCGGAAGGACGACTCTACCCGGTCGCCCAAGCCCCTTTCGACTCCGATCGCACGCCGGAGCCCGACCGTCTCAGCTGGCCAGGCCGGACGGCTCCTCGTAGGTCTCGCCGGCCATCAGCGCCCGGGCGGCTCGGCGCAGGCGGAACGACGACAGCGGCTTTACCAGCCAGCCGTCGACGTCCCAGCGACGCACGAGCGGCACGTCGGCGGGACGGTCGAGCAGCAGCAGGATCGGCGCCTCGGGTGTGGTGCCGGCCTCGAACTCCTGCTCCAGGTTGAGGGCCGTCGCGATGCCCCCCATGTTGCCGATCTGCAGGTCGAGGACGATGAGGTCGGGCTCGACCTTGCGCACGGCCTCGCTGACGTCGCGACCACGCCGTACACGCAGCACACGCGTGCTCTCGTCGGACAGGGCCGCGTCGACATCGTCGAAGATCCAGTCGGCGTCGGTGGCGATCAGCACGTCGGACACGGTTGGGCAGGCTACGAGCCGGGAAGTGTCGGGTGCCAGCGGCCGGGTTGCGGAGGCGTCCGGGCAGTGATGGCCCCGGACCTCGATCTTGTGGGCTGCGGCCCCCCGAGGCGCAGCTACCATCGCCCGGCGCGGTTCCGGGAGGAGATGCAGTGCTCGACATCCAGGTTGACGAGGCCGACAGCTACACGGTGTGTCGTCCGGTCGGCGAGCTCGACGCCTACACGGTCGGGCAGTTCCGCGACGCGCTCGGCGAGCTGGCCGACCAGCGGTACCTGCTCATCGACCTGTCGTCGGTGCCGTTCATGGACTCCGCGGGCCTCGGTGCGCTCATCGGAGGCATCCGCCGGGCGCGCGAGGCCGGTGGCGACGTCGCCGTCGCCTGCAGCCGCCCCACCCTGACCCGCCTGCTGCACACCACCGGGTTCGACCGCATCGTGCCCGTCACCGAGACGGTCGAGGACGCGGCCGCCGCGCTCGACGACGTCGCGGCGACCGTCGACGAGTAACCGCCCTCAGCCCGTGCGGGCGAACACGTAGCGGGCCACCTCGCCCATGCCGGCGATGTCGTGCACGTCGCTGCGCAGGAACGGCACCCACGCCACCGGCGCCGGCGCCACCGCGTCGGCCAGGCCCGACAGGTGCGCCTGCTCGCGGCTGGCGACGGCCTGGAACTCGGCCAGGTTGCGGTACAGGCCGCCGATCGCCGTGCCCGCGAGGGTGTCGGCCCGCCTGGCGGTGCCGGCCGCGACCGCTGCGGTGACCGCCGCCGTGCCCACCGGCAGGTCGTGGGGCGCCTCGGTCCCCGTCGACCGCCGCCCGGGGCCGGTGCCGAACGACGGGTGCACCCGGTTGACCACCAGGCCCTGCACCTCGATGCCGGCCTCGTGCAGCCGGTCGGCGAAGAAGTGGGCCTCGTCGACCGTGTCGCGCCGCGGCGACGCCACCAGCAGGAACGCCGTCTCGGGCGCCGCCAGCAGCTCGTTGACGCGGGCGGCTCGCCGGCGGAACCCCTCCTCCATGCCCTCGAACGCCTGGAAGAAGGCGATGGCGTCGTCGACCACGTCGCCTCCCACCACCTTGGACACGGTGCGCAGGAACGTCTGGGCGGCGACGTTGACCGCCTTGACGAAGCCCCGGCTGGGTGCGATCAGCATGCGGAACAGCCGGTGCTCCAGGAAGCGCGACAGCCGGCGGGGCGCGTCGAGGAAGTCGAGGGCGTGGCGGGTCGGCGGCGTGTCGACCACGACGAGGTCGAAGTCGGTCTCGTCGTGCAGCTCGTAGAGCTTCTCCATCGCCATGTACTCCTGGGTGCCCGACAGCGCCCCGGAGATGTTGCGGTAGAAGCCGTTGGCCAGGATGCGTTCGCCCTGCTCGGGTGTGGACGCGTGCTTGAGCACGAGTGCGTCGAAGGTCGACTTGGTGTCGAGCATCGTGGCCCACAGCTCGCCGGGCCAGTCGCCCTCGATGCGACTGGGGGTGTCGGTCAGGCCGGCGAGCCCGAGCGCGTCGGCCAGGCGCTTCGCAGGGTCGATGGTCACGACGACGGTCTTGCGGCCCTGGCGGGCGCCCTCGAGCGCCATCACCGCCGCGGTGGTGGTCTTGCCGACACCGCCCGAGCCACAGCAGACGATGATGCTGCGCTCGGCCACCAGGTCGGCCAGTCCCCCCACCATCGCGGGTCGGGCGTCGTCGGTGACGCCGCTGGTGCGGCCGGTCACAGCGGCAGACCTGCCATGGCCTCGATCTCGACGAGCAGCGCCCGGGCAAGATCGTCGAGCTCGACGGGCCCGATCTCGGTGGTGAACAGGAACGGCAGCCGCAGCTGGGGCAGGGGCAGGTGCGCCTCGAGCCGGCCCACCTGCTCGGTCTGGAGAGCGGTGCGGTCGAGGCGGAAGCGCGCCGCGGCCGCCAGCGCGGCGGCCTCGCCCCGGCGCAGCGACACGTCGGCCTCGGCCGCCGCGGCGTCGACCGACTCGACCTCGGCCGTCGCCTCCAGGCCCGGGATGGTCGGGTACACGCCATTGACCACGATGGGACCGAGGCCGATGCCCACCCGGTCCTCGAGCGAGAACGCCGTCTCGACCGCCTCGTTCACCGGCGTCTCCTCGGGGACGGTCACGAGCATGACCTGGCAGCGCTCGTGGTCTTCGAGCAGCTCGAGCACGTCGCGGGCCTGCGCGTTGATCGGCCCGACGCTGACCGTGTCGATGAGGCTGCGGGCCGACTGCAGGAACGTGATGGCGTGCCCGGCCGCGGGGGCGTCGAGCACGATGAGGTCGGCGACGCCCTCGCGCTCGAGCTGCTTGACCTTGCCCAGCAGCAGGATGTCCTTGATGCCCGGCGCGGCCGTCGCCACCACGTCGAGCGCCCCCGACGCCACCAGCCGCTTCGAGATCCGCGACAGGCCGTGGTCGCGCAGGTACTCGAGCAGGGCGGCGTCGGCGGTGAGCGTGCGGGCCCGGACATCGCCCGCACCGTCCGGCCCGCCCCCGGGCGAGAGCACCACTTCGTCGTAGCCGAACTCGGCCTGACCGAACATCGCGGACAGCCCGGACTTGCCCTCGACCTCGACGATCAGGGTCGACAAACCGGCGAGGGCGGCCGCTCGGGCCAGCGTCGCGCTGACCGTCGTCTTGCCGACCCCGCCCTTCCCGGCCACGATGACCAGCCGAGATGCAGCGAAGAACTGTTCAGGATCCACAGCG
>JAFGPU010000416.1 GCA_016936035.1 Acidimicrobiales bacterium | reverse complement strand
GTCACGCTGGCGGCCAGCAGCGGCGCCGTGTCGATGATGACCACGTCGGCCAGGCTGCGGGCCTCTTCGAGCAGCCGGAGCTCGGCGTCGAGCTGAGCGCCCGGCTGGTGGCCCAGGGCGCCCGCGGGCACGATGTGGAGGCCGGGCACCGAGGTCGACTGCACGAACCGCACCAGCGACGCGTTGCCGGCTTCGAGGAACTCGCTGACGCCGGGAGCGTCCTCGGCGTCGAACACCTTGGCGGGCATGGGTCGCCACAGGTCCCAGTTGACGAGCAGGACCGACTGCCCGGCCTCGGCGTAGGCGATGGCCAGGTTGGCTGCGGTCGAGCTCTTGCCGTCGCCCGCCTCCGGCGACGTGACGAGGATGACCTGGCGCGGGGACGCGCCTCGGGCGCCCTGACGGCCCGACAGCTCCGCGGCTTCGACCTCGAGCGGCAGCCGGTCGCGGAACAGGAGCAGGGCGGTGCGCAGCGACCGGTAGGCCTCGGCGACGCGGTGGTCCTGCTGGTAGCCGAACACCGGCGCGCGGTGCCGGATGCGGATGGGCAGCAGCGGCACCTCGGCCAGCACGGGCAGACCGAACTGGCGCTCGGCCTGCTCCTTGGTGTGCAGCCGCGAGTCGGAGCGGTCGAGCATGATGGCCACGCCGAACGACAGGATGATGGCGACGATGCCGGTGAGGATGAACCACCACCCCCGGCCCTTGCCCGTGACCGAGCCGTCCGCCTCGTGCGCCGCGGTGGCGGGCTGCAGCGCCTCCCACTGGGTGGGCGAGTTCCCCGTGGACAGCGCGGTGATCTCGTCGTTGGCGCGGTCGGCCTCGGCCTGCGCGGTGACGGCACCCTCACCGCCCCCGGCGATGACCGGCGCGAGGTCGTCGATCAGTTGCTCCAGTTCGGCGATGCGTGCCCGATCGGTGGTGGCGTCGGCCTCGTTGCGCTCGGCGATGTACGCGAGGACCTCGTCGGCGAAGGTGTTGACGATGAGGACGGCCTCGTCAGCGACCTTGGACGTCGCCACCATCTCGACCGTGCCGAGCTCGGGGTTGGGCACGACGGTGAGCTGCCCGATGAGGTCGTCGACGGGGCCGTCGTAGCCCAGCTTCGCCGCCACCCGGAGGGGCACCTCGCCGTTGCTGGCCCACAGGGCCACCACCTGCGGGTTGTCGGCCGACGAGGCGCCCTCGTCGCCCGAGGCCGAGTCGCGCAGCAGCGTGGAGCGCGCCTCGTAGGTGGGGTCCGGCTTGTCGGGCGCGAACAGGTAGGTGACGACCAGCAGCAGGGCCACCAGCAGCGCGGGGACCTTCCAGTGGCGCTGCAGGATCTTCAGGTAGTCAACGGGCTCCACGAGTGCCTCCGTTGCACCTCGGCGAGATCGATGTCGGCCAGCTCGTCGACGGGCCGGTGCGGCGACGTCGCGAGGGTGACCATGAGTTGGGCGGCCTGCTCGTCGAGCCGTTCGGCCACCAGGTGCTCGAGCTCGCGGGTGCCGGTGTCGAGCGCCTCGGCGTCGATGCGGGTGGCGGTGAGCCGCACGATCGACGGGTGCCGCGTCGGGTTGGCCTGCTCCTCGGGGTTCTGCAGGTCCTCGGCGAGCTTCTCACCGGGACGCCGACCCGAGAACCGGATGGGGATCTCGGTGCCCACCTGGTGGCCCGACAGCCGCACCATGCGCTCGGCCAGCTCGAGGATGTTGACCGGCTCGCCCATGTCGAGCATGAAGATCTCGCCCCCCTCGGACAGCGCCGAGGCCTGCAGCACGAGCTGCACCGACTCGCGCACGCTCATGAAGAAGCGGGTCATGCGAGGGTCGGTGACCGTGACGGGGCCGCCCTCGGAGATCTGCCGGGCGAAGGTGGGGATGACGCTGCCCCGGCTGCCGAGCACGTTGCCGAAACGGACGGAGCACCAGGGCGAGCCCGCGGGCGCCAGCAGCAGCACGAGCTGCTCTCCCAGCCACTTCGAGTAGCCGAGGACGTTGGACGGTCGCACCGCCTTGTCGGACGAGATGAACACCAGGCGGTCGACCTGCGCCTGGGCCGCGCCGGCCACGACGTTGTAGGTGCCGAGGACGTTGGTGCGCACGGCCTCGGTGGGTTGCGCCTCGAGCAGCGGCACGTGCTTGTGGGCGGCGGCGTGGAACACGACGTCCGGCGCGAGCTCGCGCATCAGGGTGGCGATGCGCCCGCGGTCGCGGATGTCGGTGAGGTCGAGCTCGGCTCGTCCACCGAGGTACCCGTTGACGTCGTGCAGGTGGGTCTCGTCGTGGTCGAGCAGGACGAGCCGGGCGGGCTCGAGCTCGGCCACCTGCTTCGCGATCTCGGAGCCGATCGAGCCACCGGCGCCCGTGATGAGGACGGTGGCGCCCCCGATGACCGAGCGGATCTCGTCGGTGTCGGTGGCGACCTGCGCCCGGCCGAGCAGGTCCTCGATGTTGATGTCGCGGGCGTCGCGCACCGACGGCCGGTCGTTGAGCAGGTCGCGCACCGGAGGGAGGACCTTGAGCGGCACCCCGGCCAGCTCCGCCTGCTCCATGATGTGGTTGATCAGCTGCTGGTCGGCGCTGGGGATGGCGACGAGCACCTCGTCGACGTCGAAGTGGCGCACGACGTCGGGCAGGTGGGCGACGTCGCCCACCACCGGCACGCCGAGCAGCGACCGGCCCTGCTTGCGGGGGTCGTCGTCGACGATCGCGACCGGGAGGCGATCGGTCTCGGCCTGGCGCCGCATCTCGCGCACGATCGTGGCGCCGGCGTCGCCCGCGCCCACGACCGCCACGCGGGTGGCGGCCTCGACGTCGGGCTGCGGTGCCGCGGGGCGGCGCCGCAGGCGACCCTGGAAGCGGGCCGCGCCCATGACCATGGTGGCGACGAACGCGCCGAGCAGCGCGACCGAGCGCGGCACCGGGAACGCCCGCGTGGGGTTGACGAGGAAGATGATGGCCCCGGCGGTGGCGCCGGCGAAGACGATGCGCCGGGCCTCGGCGACGCTGGCGTGCTTCCAGATCTGCCCGTACAGCCCCCACGCCAGGTTGGATCCGAGGTGCACGAGCACGATGACCGGCAGGAACGCGAACAGCTGCGTCTGGTAGCGGGCCGGGATGTTCCCGTCGAACCGCACGGCGAGCAGCATGAGGAACGAGCCAGCCACCAGCATCACGTCGACCAGCGCCAGCGGCAGGTCGCTGCGCAGCCGACCGGCGATGCGCCGCAGGTTGCTCCGCCCCGTCATCGGTGTGCCTCCCCGCCTGCGCACCGGCATCTGGGTGTACCTGCGCCGGAACGCGCACGTCCGTCCGTTGTCCGCCCTGCGATCATCCGCCCGCCCACTTCGTGTCCCGCTGATGTTACGGGATCGTGTCCTCAGCCGCTCGGTTCCGCCTGGAGGCCGAACGACGGTGGGCATTCTGACCGCGTGTCACGGCGAATGCAATGGCGGGCGTGATCTTCCGGCCACGCAGGGAGCGTTGCGAGGGCGAGCGGGAGCGCCCGCCCTCGTCACTCCGCGATCGAGTGGTCGGCCTGCAGCGTCCCGTCGTCGGCGAGCTGCTGCTCGGCGCGCCGCCGCCCCTGCGGCGACACGAACCGGGTCCACACGAACCAGCCGATCGCGCCGAGGATGCCCGCGATGACCACGTACTGGACGTAGCTCATGACGTCCTCGATCTTCCGCCAGCGGTCCTCCTCCCCCAGGATGTAGCCGGCACCGATCAGACCGGTGTTCCAGATCAGGCTGCCGATCACGGTGTAGAGGAGGAAGGTCGGCATGGGCATGCGCCGGAAGCCCGCGGGGATCGACACCAGCGACCGGATGAGCGGGACGCACCGACCGATGAGCACCGCGACGACGGCCCGGCGGTCGAACCAGCGCTCCGCCCGCTCGATGTCGGCCAGCGTGATGCGGAACCACTTGCCGTAGCGGGCGATGAAGGCGCGGAGGCGCTCGGGTCCGATGGCGGCGGCGATGCCGTACAGCACCAGCGCGCCCGCGACCGATCCGGCGGTGGCCGCCACGATCATGCCCGGCAGCGTGGCGCCCTCGCGCCGGGCCACCACGCCGGCGAACGGCAGGACGATCTCGGACGGGATCGGCGGGAACACGTTCTCGAGCGCGACCAGGAACGCCACGCCGAGGTAGCTCATCTTGTCGATGACGTCGATGACCCAGTCGGTCAGATCGGTGAGCATGTGCCAGCCGTCCCCTTGTCTGCTGGTGCGCGAGGCGAAACCGCGAGGCTAGGCGATGGGCGGGCCGCCCGTCCCGGCCGCCACCGGTCGGTCGGCACGAACCTCACGGCGCCGCCGGCGGCTGGGGCTGGTTCCACTCGGTCCAGCCGACGCCCGTGCGACCCGTCGCGGGGTCGCCGAAGCGGCACAGCGCGCGGGGGAAGCGCGCCAGGCGCCCGGCACCGTCGTCGAGCAGCACCGGGGCGAACGCCACGGGTTGCACGGTCAACCGCAGGTCGCCGATCTCGACCGTGTCCGCGGTCGGCAGGCCGTCGCTGCCCAGCTCGGGGTGCGACGCGGTGTGGTCGACGCCGGCGAGCGCGCCGTCCGGGCCCTGCACGTAGCCGGGGTGGTAGGGCACCGGGTCGTCGCCGACGCGCACCGCCGTCCCGTGGAACCGGGTGCCGTCGTCGAGCCCCCCGGCGGTCCACGTCCAGCCGAGGGTCCACCAGTCGCGCACGCCCCACGAGTGGTCACGCTGGCCGATGCAGTCGATCTCGATGCGCTCGTCGCCGACCAGCGCCTCACCGTGCACCCGGCACGGCACCTCGTAGCGGGTCGCTCCCGGCGGGTACAGGTAGGCCGATCCGGCGGTGTCCCACTCGAGGTCGAGCCCGAACGGCACCCGGTCGCCTCGGAGGTCGCCGTACATCGCCCGGGGATCGTCGAGCGCGAGGGCGAAGGCCTCGCACCCCAGTGTCACGTGGTCGAACGGCACCTCGACGGTGTGGTCGGCCCACAACCCGTCACCCCGCAGCTCGAGCGCGCCCGGCCGGGGCGGGGCGATCTCGTGGTCGACCACGATGACCAGGGGACGTCCTTCGCCGACCAGGCACGCCCAGTACCAGACCATGTCCTGGTTGGGGTAGAGCCCGAGGCGCACGTACCCGCCCAGCGACCCGTCCGCCGTGGCGAAGTCGAAGTACCACGACTCGTTCCACCAGGTCTCGGCGTCGGGCTCGTGGGGACGCTCGTCGGCGGCGGACAGGCCGGACGGGATGGTGGCATCGGTCACGCGCCGAGCATGGCACGCGCCGCCGTCGCGACGCCCACCCACGAGGCCTGCGGGGCAGCCGGTAGGTTGCGCCACGTGCGATACCTGAGCCCGCAGTGGATCGACGCCGCGTCCCGCGCGGTGGCGTCCGACGACCGGCTCCCCACCGCGCTCGCCGGCGTCACGCTGACCATCGAGCAGGTCGTCGAGGGCGGGCCCGAGGGCACCGTGCGCTGGAACGTGGTCGTCGACGACGGCGAGGTCAGCCTCTCTCCCGGACCGGCCGACCATGCCGACCTGCGCTTCACCACCACCTACGCCACAGCCGCGCAGATCGCGTCCGGCGAGCTGGCGGCCCAGCGCGCCTTCGTGGAGGGACGGTTGCGCGTCGGCGGTGACCTGTCCCTGCTCATCTCCCACCAGCGTGCGGTCGCGGCCATCGACGACGTGCTCGCCCCCGTCCGCGCCGACACCACCTACGAGTGACCGACCCGCACCACCACACGAGGAGACGACCGTGCCCGAGATGCCCGAGGTGCAGGCCCACGCCGAACGCCTGACCGGCGGCTTCGGCGGCGCCACGCTCGACCGCTTCCGCCCCATCGCCTTCACGGCGCTCAAGACGGTGGTGCCCGCCCCCGAGGCCGCGGTCGGCCATCCGCTCCTCGAGGTCGGGCGGCGGGGCAAGCACCTGCTGCTGCGCTTCGAGCCGGTCACGTTCGTCGTGCACCTCATGCAGGGGGGACGGCTCAAGCCCGACGAGAAGCAGGCGGCCAAGCCCCGGGGCGGCCAGGCTCGCTGGACCTTCGCCGACGGACGGGCGCTGCTGCTCACCGAGGCCGGCACCGAGCGCCGGGCCGGCGTGTGGGTCGTCGAGGGCGACCCCCTCGCGCAGGAGCCGCTCGACCACCTCGGACCCGAGGCCGACGCGCTCGACCGGAACACGCTGGCGAGATTGCTCACCGAGCACTCGATGCGGCTGCACGGCTGGCTGCGCGACCAGCGCATCGTCGCCGGCCTGGGCCGGCGCCTCGCCAACGAGATCTGCCATCGCGCCCGACTGTCGCCTTTCGCCACCACCGCCAAGCTCGACGCCGACGCCGTCGACCGCCTGCACGCCGCGGTCGGCGAGTGCATCGCCGAGTCGCTGGCGTACGAGCGCGGCCGGTCGGACATGTCGTCGTCGAAGGACCGGCCCGGCGCGGTGCACCACCGCGACGGAGAGCCCTGCCCGGTGTGCGGCGACACCGTGCGGGCGGTGGAGTACCGCAGCTACACGGTCAACTACTGCCCCACGTGCCAGACCGGTGGCAAGGTGCTGGCCGACAACACCACCAGCAAGTTCCTCAAGTAGCCCCGCCGCCGAGG
>JAFGPU010000415.1 GCA_016936035.1 Acidimicrobiales bacterium | reverse complement strand
GTACCGGCCCGCCGGGCGCTCGTCGGGGCCCGGCCGGTGCGAGAACACCAGGTCGACCAGCGTCTCGCCTGCTTCGCGCAGCGCCAGTACCGCACGGGCGTTGACGATGGCGGCGTCGATCTTGGCCCCGTTGCGCACGATGGACGCGTCGGCCATGAGGCGGGCCCGGTCGTCGTCGCCGTAGGCGGCGACCACCGCAGGGTCGAAGCCGTCGAACGCCGCCGTGAACGCCGGCCGTTTGCGCAGGATGGTGAGCCACGACAACCCCGACTGGAACGCCTCGAGGCACAGCAGGCCGAACAGCGCCTGCTCGTCGCGCAGCGGCCGGCCCCACTCGTCGTCGTGGTAGGCGACGTAGAGCGGGTCGCCGGCGCCCCACGCACAGCGGGCGCGGCCGTCGTCGCCGGTGACCAGGTCGGGGCGGGCGGTGGTCGTGATCTCTGCCATGGCCCGAAGAGTATCGACAGGGTATGACGATCACGCGGGTCGCCGCGTCAGCCCCGGGCGTTGCCGGTGAAGCTCCAGGCCGCCAGGCGCACGCCGGGAACGTGCATGGTGCTGCCCTCGCCCCCGACCAGCTGGGCGTCGTCGCCCACGCCGAGCACCCGGCCGGGACCGAACGCCGCCACGATCGATTGCGTGTGCCGCAGGTTCTGCACCGGGCGCGTGACCTGCCCGCCCTCGACGAGGAACAGGCCGTTGCGGGTGAGGCCGGTGACGACCTGGGTCTTGGGATCGAGCAGGCGGTTGTACCAGAGGTCGGCGACGAGCAGGCCGTGCTCGACCCCACCGACCAGTTGCTCGGGCGTGAGCCCGCCGCCGGCCATGAACAGGTCGGTCGGGTAGCCGCCCACCGCATCCGACCCCACCGAGTGCCCGGTCGGCTCGACCTCGGCGAGCCGGGCCGAGCGACGATCGTGCGCCAGGCCGACCGACACGCCCGCCCGCACCAGGTCGAGCCGCCGCTTGGGTGTCCCCTCGGGGTCGTGCCCGTCGCCCAGCGCCCGCGGATCGGTGGCGTCGTCCCAGATGTCGACCGACCGGTCCCACTGCTGCTCGCCCAGGCGCACGAACGACGTCCCCTCGGCGTGGCGCTTGCCGTTGAACCCCACGAGGGCGGGGTACAGCAGGGCGGCAGCGACCGCCCGGGGCTCGAGCACCACCTCGTAGGGCCCGGGGGCCAGCGAGATCGCGCCGAGACCCGCACGGGCCCGGGCCGCCGCACGGGCGCCGCAGGCCGCGCCGTCGACGGCCGCCAGGCGCACCGAGGTCGCCTGGGCGCAGCCGTCCGCCACCTCGTCGCGGCCCGTGGCCCGGTGGATGCCGTCGAGCCGGGCGACCGAGCGGCGACCCACCGCCCACTGGCCGGTGGTCGACGCGAGCGCGTGCGACACGGCCCGGGTCGAGCAGAAGCCGGCGGCCTCGGTGCCGTTCCCGCCGACGAACGCCGCCACCACCGCCGCCCGGTCGTCCGGGGTGGCGTGCGCAGTCGCGTCGTCCCAGTGGTCGACGGGCACGACGGGCGCCGGCGGCGCGAACCCGGCGAAGTGCGGATCCACCGGGCGCAGCGCGGCCGCCGTCAGCGCCCGCTCGACCACGGCGGACAACCCGTCGGCGTCGAGGCGCGAGGTGCCGGCCCGGGCCACACGACCCTCGACGCCCACGGTCACCGTCACCCGCGCCAGGTCTTCGCGCAGGTTCTGGTGGATGCGGCTGTTGGCGAAGCGGGTGAGCGACGACGTCCCCACCGACGCCCGCACGACGGCGTCCGCCCGCCCGCCGACCAGGGCGAGGGCGCGCTCGCACGCCTCGGCCACGGTGGCGTCACGCCGGGCGTCGTCGAGGTTCCCGTCGACCGTCGCGTCGTCGACCATCGGCCGGGACGGTACCGAATGGCGTCGGCAAGCGACGGCCGACCGGTTACCCTGCCTGTCCCCCTGTCTCCCAACGAGGTGGGCCGTGACCGCACAGACCGATCGCCGCACCGGCGGCACATCCGGCATCGAGGTCGTCGCCTTCGACGGCGACGACACGCTCTGGCACAGCGAGAGCCACTTCGTCGACGCCCACCAACGGTTCTGCGACCTGCTCGCCCCCTACGTCGACGACCCCCGCCGCATCGACGAGCAGGTCGTCGCCACCGAGCGCACCAACCTGGCCCTCTACGGGTACGGGTCCAAGGCGTTCACGCTGTCGCTCATCGAGACCGCCATCACGCTGACCGACGGGCGCATCACCAGCCACGAGATCAGCGACATCCTCGAGCTGGGCAAGCGCCTGCTCGACCACCCCATCGAGCTGCTCGACGGGGTGGCCGAGGTGGTCGACGCCCTCGCCGCCACCGACCGCCGGCTGATCGTCGTGACCAAGGGCGACCTGTTCCACCAGGAGGCCAAGGTGGCGGGGTCGGGCCTGGCCGACCGGTTCGACCGCGTCGAGATCGTCTCCGAGAAGGACGTCGCCACCTACCGCCGGGTCATGGCCGACGCCGCGGTCGAGCCCGAGCACTTCTTCATGATCGGCAACTCGGTGAAGTCCGACGTGCTGCCGGTCGTCGAGCTCGGTGGCCACGCCGCCCACCTGCCCTACACCTACACGTGGGAGGTCGAGATGGTCCCCGGCGCCAACGGCGCCGACCACGGCTACCACGAGCTCACCTCGATCCGCGAGCTGCCCGACCTCGTCGAGCAGGTGGCCGCCGGCGGGGTCTAGGGCCGGCGATCAGCGCACCCCGACGCGCACGTCGCGGAAGCGGCACGGCACGGCGTGGTGGCCGGTGTGGCCGACCTGCAGGGGCTGGCCCTTGCCGCAGTGGGGAAGGCCCCACACCGTCCACTCGTCGCGCCCGCCCACCGCGTCCAGCGACGACCAGAACTGCGGGCTGATGCCCGTGTAGGTGGGGTTCTTGAGCATGCGGCCGACGGCACCGTCCTTGACCTCCCACCCGACCTCGCAGCCGAACTGGAAGTTGAGGCGACGGTCGTCGATCGACCACGACCGGTTGGTCTGCATGTAGATGCCATCGTCGGTGGTCGAGATCATCTCCTCGAGCGACGAGTCGCCGGGCAGCAGGCCGACGTTGGTCATCCGCACCATCGGCAGGCGGGTGGGACCGTCGGCCCGCACCGCGCCCCCCGCCCCCGCGCCCACCAGCGGCCCCGAGTCGCGTCCCGCGAGGACGCCCACCCAGGTGCCGTCCCGCACGATGTCGACGCGCTGGGCGGCGACGCCCTCGTCGTCGTAGCCGAAGCTGCCCATCGCCCCGGGCAGCGTGGCGTCGGCCGTGATCTGCATGAGCTCGCTGCCGAAGTGCAGCCGCCCGAGCCGGCCGGGGTCGAGCCACGACGTGCCGGCGAACGCCGCCTCCCAGCCGAGGATGCGGTCGAGCTCGACCGCGTGGCCGACGGACTCGTGGATCTGCAGGGCGACCTGGTCCGAGTCGAGGATCACCGTCGTGACGTCCGCCGGGCACGGCGGCGCCGACAGCAGCGCCACGGCCTGATCGGCGACCAGCGCCGCGTGCGCGACCAGGTCGAGGCTGCGCACGAGCTCCCAGCCCTGGGTGCCGTAGTGGCCGCGCACCCCCGGGTACGAGCGGCGCTGGGTCTCGCCGTCGCCGATCGCGGTGGCGTCGACCACCGCGCCGCACTCGACGATGTGCTGGTGGACGCGACTGCCCCCGCTCGACGCGAACCACTTCTCGGTGTCCCAGGCCTGGTAGTTGGCCTGTGCCAGCGGCACCCCGGCGTCGTTGGCGGCACCGGTGGCCGCGACCAGCAGCTCGGCCTTGTCGGCCGGGCTCACGTCGTCGAGCGGGTGCTCCACCCATCTCGACGTCCACGAGTCCACCACGATCGGCACCGGGGCGAGCTGCAGCGGCGGCCCCGCCACCCGCGACGACGCCCGGGCCACCGCGACCGCACCGGCGCCCGCGGCGCGCGCGGCCGCAGGGGTGAGCGTCGGCGTCGCCTGGAACCCCCACGACGAGCCCATCAGCGCCCGCACGCCGAGGCCGGCGTCCTCCGACTGCGACAGGTCCTCGACCACCCGGTTGCGTGCCTCCATCGCCTCGTGGCGCACGACCATGGCGCGAGCGTCGGCGTACCGGGCGCCGGCGGAGACGGCAGCGTCGACCGCGGCGAGCGCGAGGTCCATCATCGCCGGGACAGTAGCGGCTCGTTCACCGCAGGTGGCCGGCCGGCACTCAGCGAACGGGCCCGTCGATCACCGTGCGGGGCTCGTCGGTGAGCAGGTAGACGCTGTTCGCCAGGTCGAGCAGGTGCTCCTCGTCGGGCCCGACGATGCGCCGGTACTCGGGGTCGGCGATCATCGCCTCGAAGTCGTCGAGACTGCGATACCACTGCAGCGTCATGCCGTCGAAACCCTCGCTGCCGGTCCATCGGCCGGCCACATCGGGAACCCGGGGATGCTGCTCGTAGCGCACGACCCACTCGGCGATGCGGGGCACCGACAGGATCTTGG
>JAFGPU010000060.1 GCA_016936035.1 Acidimicrobiales bacterium | reverse complement strand
CATGGCTGACGGCGAGCCGGACGAGAGCGGCGAGCCGGGCGCGCCGGGCGCGCCGGGCGGCCCGCTGCGCGGGCTGCGGGTCGTCGAGGCGGCCACGCTCGCCGCAGGGCCGATGGTGGGCACCGCGCTCGGCGAGTTCGGCGCGGAGGTCATCAAGGTCGAGGCGCCCGGGTCCGGCGACCCCATGCGCACATGGGGCAAGCGCCGCGACGGCATCGGCCTCGTGTGGAAGAGCGTGAGCCGCAACAAGCGGTGCGTCACGCTCGACCTCCGCACGCGGGAGGGGCAAACCCTGTTCCACCGGCTGCTCGACGTCAGCGACGTGCTGGTCGTGGGCAACCGGCCCAGCGCGCTCGAGCGCTGGGGCATCGACTACGCCTCGGTGCACGCCGCCCACCCTCACGTGGTGATGGCGCACATCACCGGCTACGGCTCGGGCGGCCCCAACAGCGACCGGCCCGGCTACGGCACGCTGGCCGAGGCGATGAGCGGGTTCGCCCACGTGGTCGGCCAGCCCGACGGGCCCCCGACCCTGCCGCCGTTCATGCTGGCCGACGGGGTCGCCTCGCTCGCCGCCACCTACGCGGTGATGATGGCGCTCTACCACCGCGACGTGCGCGGCGGCGAGGGGCAGCTGGTCGACGTGAACCTGATCGAGCCCCTCGCCCGCCTCATCGAGTCGTCGACCCTCGCCTTCGACCAGCTCGGCACCAGCCCGGGACGGGTCGGCAACCGCCTCGACGCGAGCGCGCCCCGCAACGCCTACCGCACCGCGGACGGCCGCTGGATCGCCGTCTCGAGCGCGTCGCCCAGCATCGCCGTGCGGGTCTTCCGGGCGATCGGCCGGGCCGACCTGGCCGACGACCCCGGCTACGTCGACCCCGTCCGCCGGCAGGAGCGGGCCGGCGAGGTCGACGACCTGGTCGCCTCGTGGGTCGCCGAACGCACGCTCGACGAGGCGATGGCCGTGTTCGAGGCGGCCGAGGTCACGGCTGCGCCGGTCTACGACGCCGAGCAGCTGCTGGCCGACGAGCACCTGCGGGCCCGCGGCACCTACGTCCGCGTCGTCGACGACGACTTCGGCCCGGTCACCGTGCAGGCCCCGGTCGCCCGGCTCAGCGCGACCCCCGGGCGCGTCGAGCACCTCGGGCGCGCCCTCGGCGCCGACAACGACGCCGTGTACGGCGACCTGCTCGGCCTCGACCCCGACCGCCTCGCCGACCTGCGGGCGGCCTCGGTCATCTGACCACCACCAGGAGGGCAACGATGTCGGGTCGGCACACATCACGAGCAGCGAGCCCGCGGGCTCGGCGGTCCGAGCTGGCGACGCCCGCCAGCAGCGAGCGCATGTGCGAGAAGGCGGCGGCATCGGGCGCCGACCTGGTCTTCCTCGACCTGGAGGACGCCTGCGCGCCCGTGGCCAAGGAGGGCGCGCGCCACATCGCGGTGGACGCGCTCACCCGGCTCGACTGGGGCCGCACGGTGCGGGCCGTCCGCATCAACGGCATCGAGACGCCCTGGTGCCACGGCGACGTCATCGAGGTGGTCACCGGCGCCCGCGAGGCGCTCGACGTGCTGATCGTGCCCAAGGCGCGCTCGGCACGCGACGTCTGGTGGGTCGACGTGCTGCTCACGCAGCTCGAGGCGACGCTCGGCCTGCGCAAGCGCATCGCGCTCGAGGTGCTGATCGAGGAGTCCGAAGGCCTGGCCAACGTCGCCGAGATCGCCCGGGCCAGCGACCGGCTCGAGGCCGTCATCTTCGGCGCCGGCGACCTGTCTGCGTCGCAGAGGGCCCGGGTCGACGGCAACTTCGACCCGATCAGCGAGTACCCCGGCGACTTCTGGCACGTCGCCCGCTTCCAGGTCGTCACCGCGGCCCGGGCGGCCGGCATCGACGCCATCGACGCGCCCTACCCCGCGTACGACGACCCCGACGGCTACCGGCGCAGCGCGACGCACGCCAGCCTGCTCGGCTTCGACGGCAAGTGGGCGATCCACCCCAGCCAGATCCCGATCGCGCACGAGGTGTTCTCGCCCACCGACGCCGAGATCGCGGACGCCCGCTCGTCGATCGAGGCCTACCGCCGGTCCGAGTCCGAGGGCGTCGGCGCCATCGGGCGCGACGGCCGCCTCGTCGACGCCGCCCACATGCGCCTGGCCGAGAACACGCTGCACAAGGCCGAGCTGGCCCGGGCCGAGCGGGGCAGCGCCGCCCCGACCACCATTGCCCCGGCCACCCCCGCCCCGACCTCGCCCGGCGCCGGCGGGACGGGCCCCGGCGACGACGAAGGCGGGGCGTGACGACCTCCCGGGGCGCGCCGCGGGCGACCGTGAACCTCGGCCGCCGGCGCCTCCTCAGCCCGCCGGGCGGGCGATGGTCTTCAGCTCGAGGTACTCCTCGAGGCCGGGCACGCCCATCTCGCGGCCGATGCCCGACTGCTTGTAGCCGCCGAACGGGGCGTCG
Source organism: Acidimicrobiales bacterium (assembly GCA_016936035.1). Lineage (GTDB taxonomy): Bacteria > Actinomycetota > Acidimicrobiia > Acidimicrobiales > VFJN01 > ZC4RG19. Next base: position 1,352 of record JAFGPU010000060.1, on the reverse strand, counting down.
GCGCCGTACCACAGGCCGCCGTTCACGCTGATCGTGCCGGCCCGGATGCGGCGGGCCAGGTTGGTGGCCCGCTCCTCGTCGACCCCGAACACCGTGCCCGACAGCCCGAAGATCGAGTTGTTGGCGATGGCGACCGCTTCGTCGTCGTCGCGGTAGGGCAGCACGACCAGGACCGGGCCGAAAACCTCTTCCTGGGCGAGGGTGGCGTCGGGGCCGAGCCCGGTGACGAGGGTGGGCTCGTAGAAGTACCCGTCGGGCAGGGCCTCGGGAACCTGGCCCCCGGTGACCACGGTGCCGCCCTCGGCAACGGCGCCCTTGACGTACCCGTCGACCTTCCGGCGCTGCACCTCGCTGATGAGCGGGCCCATCATGTTCGCCGGGTCGGACGGGTCGCCGACGGCGACGCCGGCCATCATGGCCGCCGTCTGCTCGACCAGCTCGTCGTGCTTGGCTTCGGGCACCAGCAGGCGGGATGTGATGGCGCAACCCTGACCGGCGTGTGAGGTGATGGTGAAGGCGGCGAACATGGCGGCGACGTCGAGCGGTGCGTCGTCGACGACCACGAAGGCCGACTTGCCACCCAGCTCGAGGAACACCTTCTTCACCGTGGCGCTGGCGTCGGCCATGATGCGCCGGCCGGCCGCGGTCGAGCCGGTGAAGCTGACCATGTCGACCAGCGGGCTCTGGACCATGGCCTCGCCCACCGCCACCTCGGACGACGTCAGCACGTTGACGACGCCCGGCGGGATGTCGGTCTGCTCGGCGATGACCTTGCCCAGCGCGGCGGTGATCCACGGCGTCTGGGGCGGGGCCTTCAGCACGACGGTGCACCCGGCCGCCAGCGCCGGGACGAGCTTCGCCAGGCTGATCTGGACCGGGTAGTTGTAGGGCACGATGGCGCTGACCACGCCGACCGGTTCCTTCTCGACCCAGCGGCTGCTCATGCGGCCCATCGACTCGGACACGCCCAGGTCTTCGGTCCACTCGTACTTCTCGAGCAGGTCCGCGTACCAGTTGATCATCTCGACCGGGGTGTCGAGGCCGGGGCCCTGCGTGAGCATGTGGGGCAGGCCGTTCTCGGCGATCAGCAGCGTGCGCAGATCGTCGGCGTTGGCCACCAGGGCGTCGTGCAGCTGGCGTAGGCAGCGCGTCCGGAGCGCGCGGTCGGTCGCCCACGAGGTGGTGTCGAACGCCAGGCGGGCGGCATCGATGGCACGATGGGCATCAGCGACCGTCGCGTCGCTGGCCGTGCCCAGCACCTCGCCCGTCGTCGGGTTGACGGTCTCGTAGGTCCGGCCGGCCTCGGCGGGGCCGAGGTCCCCGCCGATCAGAAGGCGCTCTTCGTGCCACAT
>JAFGPU010000414.1 GCA_016936035.1 Acidimicrobiales bacterium | reverse complement strand
GACGTGCAGGTGATGATCGAGGGCCCGGGGCACGTGCCGATGCACAAGATCAAGGAGAACGTCGACCTGCAGATGGAGCTGTGCGGCGAGGCGCCCTTCTACACGCTGGGGCCGCTCACCACCGACGTCGCCCCCGGCTACGACCACATCACGTCCGCCATCGGGGCGGCGATGATCGGGTGGTTCGGCACCGCCATGCTCTGCTACGTCACGCCCAAGGAGCACCTCGGCCTGCCGGACCGCGACGACGTCAAGCAGGGGGTCATCGCCTACAAGATCGCCGCCCACGCCGCCGACCTGGCGAAGGGGCATCCCCAGGCGCAGGCGTGGGACGACGCCCTGTCGACGGCCCGGTTCGAGTTCCGGTGGGACGACCAGTTCGACCTGGCGCTCGACCCCGACACCGCACGCGCCTACCACGACGAGACGTTGCCCGCCGAGCCGGCCAAGACGGCGCACTTCTGCTCGATGTGCGGTCCCAAGTTCTGCTCGATGGCCATCACCGAACAGGTCCGGGCCTACGCCGCCGACCAGGGCATCGGCGACGGCGCCGACGCCATCGAGCGGGGCATGCGGCAGAAGTCGGCCGAGTTCGTGGCCGCCGGGGGCGAGGTCTACCTCGACGCCCCGACCCTGCCCGCCGACCGCGACGGGGCACCGTGACCACCGGGTCGGGCCCGCCCGCCGGCGACCGCGCCCGCGTCGGGCGGCTGCACGTGCTGGTCGAGTCGCTGATCGTGGCCGAGGCCGCGCTCGAGGCGGGGGCGCCGACGTTGCAGGTGCGGCTGAAGTCCGGCACCGACGCCGATCGCTACCGGCTGGCGTTCACCATCGCCGAGCGGTGCCGGGCCGCGGGCGCCACCTGCCTGGTCAACGACCGGGCCGACCTCGCCGTCGCGGTGGGCGCCGATGGCGTCCACGTCGGTGCCGACGACCTGCCCGTGCCGGCGGTACGTCGGGTGGTCGGCCCGGCGGCGCTGGTGGGCGGCACCGCCCGCGACCCCGACCGCGCCCGTGCCCTCGTGGCCGAGGGCGCCACCTACCTCGGTGTCGGGCCCACGTTCGCCACCACCTCCAAGCCGGGCTTGCCCGACCCCATCGGCATCGAGGGCGTGCGCGCCGTGGTCGAGGCCGTCGACGTGCCCGTCATCGCCATCTCCGGCATCACCGCGGCGCGCATCGACGAGGTCATGGCCACCGGCGCCTGGGGCATCGCGGTCATCGGTGCGGTCGCCCAGTCGCCCGACCCCCACACGGCCACCCACGACCTGATGCTGGCGGTGACCAAGGCCGTCGACGCCCTGGGCGGCGGCGACGAGGCGCCGGCATGACCGGGACGGGCGCGGAGGCGCCGACGTGACGCCCCGACCGCCGTTGCGCTGCGACGTCGCCGTCGTCGGGGCGGGGGTGATCGGGCTGGCCTCGGCGTGGCGGCTGGCGCAGCGCGGGGCAAGGGTCGTCGTCGCCGATCCCGCGCCGGGATCGGGCGCCTCCGGCGTGGCCGCCGGCATGCTGGCCCCGGTCACCGAAGCACGCCTCGGCGAGGAACCGCTGCTGCGCCTCAACCACGCCTCGTGGGCCCGCTGGCCCGGCTTCGCCGCCGAGGTGGCCACGGCCGGCGGCCGGTCGATCGGCTATCGGGCCGACGGCACCCTCATGGTGGCGCTGGACGCCGACGACCGGGCGGTGCTCGACGACCTGGCGTCCCGGCACCGGGCCATGGGCCTCGAGGTCGAGGTGCTGCGGGGTCGCCAGGCCCGGGCCCTCGAGCCCGGCCTCGCGCCGGGCACGCGCGCCGGGCTGCTGGCCGCCGACGAGCGCTCGGTCGACCCCCAGGCGCTGGTGGGTGCCCTGCAGGCCGCGTGCGAGGCCGCCCGCGTCGAGCTGCTCGTCGGATCGGTCGAGCGGGTGGTGACCACCGCCGGCGGCGACCGGGTGACAGGGGTCGAGGTGGCGACCGCCGCCGGCGCCGACGGGGCGCCGGAAATGCGCGTGATCGAGGCCGGCACCGTGGTGCTGGCCGCCGGGTGCCGGTCGCGCGACCTCCCCGGTCTGCCGGCGGTGGCGCGCCCGCCGGTGCGTCCCGTCAAGGGGCAGGTGCTGACGCTGCGCCAGCCTCCGGGCGAGGCGCTGGTGACGCGCACCGTGCGCGGCATCGTGCGAGGGTCGAGCATCTACCTGGTGCCGCGCGACGACGGTCGCGTCGTCGTCGGGGCCACGGTCGAGGAGCGAGGGTGGGACATCCGGGCCACGGCCGGGGGCGCCTACGAGCTGCTGCGCGACGCGCTCGCGCTCGTGCCCGGTCTCGACGACGCCGAGCTGGTCGCCGTGCGCGCCGGCTCGCGACCGGGGTCGCCCGACGACCTGCCGATGATCGGCACCAGCGCCGACGGTCTGGTGACCGCCACCGGGCATCACCGCAACGGCATCCTGCTCACGCCGATCACCGCCGACGCGGTCGCCGCCATCGTCGCCGGCGAGCCCGCACCCGACGAGGTCGCCCCATGCGACCCCCGCCGGTTCTCCTCCAGCGGCGGCCCCCGACCGGCGGCGGCGCGGACATGACCGGCGCGACCGGTGCGACGGACGACGTGCGGGTGACCGTCAACGGCGAGGTCCACCG
>JAFGPU010000413.1 GCA_016936035.1 Acidimicrobiales bacterium | reverse complement strand
GCGTAGGATGCCGGCATGGTGGCGGGGGAGAACGGTTGGGGCGTCGCCGCGTCGGCGTTCCCCGGGCAGGGCGCGGGCGGGAGCGGGGAGCAGCCGCGGGCGACACCCGGCCGTCGGTGGTACGGGCTGATCGTCGCGGTGTTGGTGGGCACGGTCGTCGTCACGGGCGTCCTCGGCGTCGCGCGGGCGACCGAGCTCGTGTCGACGGTGGAGGACTTCCAGCGGTTCGACGCAACGGGCGGAGGGTCCGTCTGGGTCGACGAGCCGGGCGAGTACGCCGTGTACCGCGAGCGGGTGGGCGGCAGCGCACGGCCGTCGGCCGGGTTGTCGGCGACCGACACCGCCCTCACAGTGGTCGGCCCGGACGGGACGGACGTGCCCGTCGTGCCCTCGACCGTGCGCTACGGCTGGGGGTCGCGGCAGGGGGAGGGGCTCGGCTCGTTCCTCGCCGAGCAGCCCGGCGAGTACCGGATCCGCACGAGCGTGTCGGGCAGGTTGGCGTTCGGTCCGCGCATCCCGGGGTCGCCGCTCTACGGCACCGGTGGCCTGCTCCTCATCGCCGGGCTCGTGCTCGTCGGCTGCATCCTGGCGGCCGTCGCGCTGGCCGTGCGGCGGCGCAGGTCGGCGGGCGGGGAGGTGGCGTCGGCCGGCGGCGGGCGACGGGCGCCTGCCGTGGCCGTCGCCGGGTTGGTGGTCGTGGTCGCAGCGGGTGCGGGCGTGACGGCCTGGGCGGCGGACGACGTCGAGGACACGGTCATGTCGGCGGACCTCCCAGGAGGCCCGGGCGGGCCGTCCGGCGCTCCGTCGTCGCCGCCGCCCGAGTGCGTCTCGGAAGCCGACTTCGAGACAGGACTGTGCGGCACCAGTCCGGAGGAGCTGCGCGAGATGAACCTGGGCTACGCCGACCGGATGGACTTCACCGGCGATCTCGCGGCCGCCACGTCGGTGGCAGACGACGCTCGCGCGGCTCTGGAGCCGCTCGCATCCGTGCTTCCCGCGCCGTCGCCCGACGAGGTCCACAACGCACTGCTCCCCGTGAGCGAGCACGTCACCGTGTCGGCGAACGCCGTCCGGACCGGGGGCACCGCGTTCGGCATCGCCGTCGACGGCGGGTGCGTCTTCGGGAACGTCCACGACGGCCGGGTCGCGGTCGAGGTCGGCGGGTACGTCAACGACGGCGGGTGCCTGGCGTCGTACGGCCACTGACCCGGGCCGAGGTCGACGCGCCCGACCGTGCCTCGGAGGCCGGATCGTCGGGCGATCGCCACCGAAGGTGTGGGCTGGGTGCAACCCGGGTACCCGCGAGGGCGAGGTGGCCGTGATCCACGTGCCACCGTACGCCGTCCGAGGAGGAGCCACTGATGGCCGACGAGAAGTTCGACAAGGCGAAGGGCCGCGCCAAGGAAGCCACCGGCGATCTGACCGGTGACCGCGACATGCAGCGCGAGGGCAAGGTCGACCGGGCCTCCGGCGGCATGAAGGAGAAGCTCAACGAGGCCGCCGACAAGGTGAAGGGCATGTTCCGGCGCGACCACTGAGCCCCCGCCCACCCGCCCGGCGGGGGCGGGTGCCGGGGTCGGCCCCCACGGGCAGTGCTCGCTCGGCATCGTCGTGCTCGGGGCGAGCTGCGGCGACCCGGCCGGGGCAGCACGGCGGCGCCGTCGCCTGCGGAAGCCGGTTCTGCGCCGGCTCGCTGCACCGCTAGCCTCGCTCCGTCATGCCCGAGACCTTTCGCGCCCCCATCGGCACCCAGGACGTGCTGCCGCCGGCGTCCGCTCGCTGGCAGGCGCTCGTCGCCGCCTTCGCCGGGGTCGCCGAGCGGTTCGGCTACGGGCTGGTGCACGGGCCGCTGTTCGAGGACCTCGGGGTCTTCCAGCGCCTCGGCGCCGGCACCGACGTCGTGCGCAAGGAGATGTACGACTTCCACGACAAGGGCGACCGGCACGTCGCGCTGCGCCCCGAGGCCACCGCCTCGGTGGCACGCGCCTTCGTGCAGCACCGCCCGCCCACCCCGTGGAAGGTGTGGTGCATCACGCCCGCGTTCCGCTACGAGCGGCCCCAGGCGGGGCGGCTGCGCCAACACCACCAGGTCGACGTCGAGGTGCTGGGCTCCGCCGATCCCGACGTGGACGTCGAGATCATCTCGCTCGGCGCCGCGTATCTGGCGGCGTTGGGCGTCCGGCGGTGGCGCCTCGACATCAACACCATGGGCACCCCTGCCGACCGGGCCACCTACGCCGAGACGCTCACCGCCTGGTTGCAGCGGCGGGCAGGTGACCTGCCTGCCGACGACCGTGCGAAGATCGGCACCCACCCTCTGCGGGTGCTCGACTCGAAGCGGCCCGAGACCCAGGCGGTCGTCGCCGACGCCCCCCGCATCGCCGACGTGCTCGACGAGGGTTCGCGCACCCACTTCGCACGGGTGCAGGCGGGCCTCGCCGCGCTCGGCATCCCGTTCACGGTCGACACCCGTATGGTGCGGGGGCTCGACTATTACACGCACACGCTGTTCGAGTTCCAGAGCGAGGCGCTCGAGACCGCCCAGTCCACGATCATCGGCGGCGGTCGCTACGACGGCCTGGTCGAGCAGCTCGGGGGCCCGTCGACCCCCGGCATCGGGTTCGGCTCGGGCATCGAGCGCATGTTGCTGGCGTGCGACGCCGAGGGGGCGCTGCCGGCTCCGGCGTCCGCGGTCGACGTGTTCGTGGTCGACAGCACCGACGGGACGGCGGCGCGCGACCTGGCCGGCGAGCTCCGCGACGCGGGGCTGCGGACCGACCGCGCCTTCGACAGGCGTTCGATGAAGTCGCAGATGAAGTCCGCCGGGCGCTCCGGGGCCCGCGTGGCCGTCATCGTGGGCGACGACGAGGCGGCGTCGGACACGGCCACGGTGCGCGACCTGGCCAGAGGCGAGCAGGAGACCGTCCCGCGCGACCACCTGGTCGAGCGGGTCCGCAAGGTTCTGGAGGCAGAGTGACCGACCGCGACCACGCCCCGGCCTGGGGGCTGCGCACCCACTGGTGCGGCGAGCTGCGCCCCGCGCACGCCGGCGAGACCGTCTCGCTGTGCGGCTGGGTGGCGCGCCGCCGCGAGCACGGCGAGCACCTGGCGTTCCTGGACCTGCGCGACCGCGAGGGCGTCGTGCAGTGCGTCATCGACGGTTCGGTCGACGTCCGCACCGAGTGGGTCGTGCGGGTCACCGGCGTCGTGCGCGTCCGGCCCGAGGGCACGGCCAACCCCGAGCTGGCCACCGGCGAGGTC
>JAFGPU010000412.1 GCA_016936035.1 Acidimicrobiales bacterium | reverse complement strand
GCGGCCAGCTCACCGACCGGCGCCCACGCGGCCGCCCGGGTCCCCACGACGGTGGCGCCCGCGGCGCCCAGCCCCCAGTCGCGGGGATGCTCCGCCACCGCGACGCCCGCGCGGCGCAGGCCGGCGGCGACGGCGCGCGCCATCGTCACCGACGCGCACAGCACCAGGGCGTTGCCGCGGGCGGCGGCGGCCAGCGCGACGGGCACCGGATCCGAGCCCGGCGGCAGGCGCAGCACGGAGCGACGATGGGCGAGGGCCTCGGCGGCGAGGCGGTCGACCGCGATGGCGGCCGGCCCCGTGGTCGTGCCGGCGGGCCTCGGCCTCGGCCTGGGGCGGGGCGCCGGCAGCTCGGTCACGACGCGCGCCGGCGACGCCGTGCGCAGGAACGACGCCGGCCGGCCGGCCCAGCGCCAGGCCGCCCACCCGGCGAGGTCGATCAGGTCCGCGCCGGGACCGCGGCCGGACCACTTGGCGAGTGCCCGGAGTGTGACGCCGGGTGGCGGATCGACGTCGACCTCGACCACCCAGCCCCCGGCGCGGCGGCCGCCGAGCGCGATGCGCACCCGGTCCCCGACGCGCACCTGGTCCCCGAGCGCGTCGGGGACCAGGTAGTCGAACGTCTTGCCGATGGCCGGCTCGTCGGGCAGGACGCGGACGACCCGCCCGCCGGCCCCGGTGGTGTCGACGGGTGCGCTGTCGGCGATCAGAGCCCCAGCGCCGACTTGAGGTCGTCGGCCCGCGTGGTCTGCTCCCAGGTCAGGTCCTTGTCGTTGCGCCCGAAGTGGCCGTAGGCCGCCGTCTTCTTGTAGATCGGCCGGCGCAGGTCGAGGTCGCGCAGGATGGCCGCGGGGCGCAGGTCGAACACCTCGTTGACGGCCGCGACGATCTTGTCCGGGTCGACGTTCTCGGTGCCGAACGTCTCGACCAGCGTCGACACGGGGCGGGCGACGCCGATGGCGTACGCGACCTGCACCTCGGCCTTCTTGGCGGCACCGGCGGCGACCAGGTTCTTGGCCACCCAGCGGGCGGCGTAGGCGGCGGAGCGGTCGACCTTGGACGGGTCCTTGCCCGAGAACGCACCACCGCCGTGGCGGGCGGCACCACCGTAGGTGTCGACGATGATCTTGCGGCCGGTCAGGCCGCAGTCGGCGTGAGGGCCGCCCAGCTCGAAGGTGCCGGTCGGGTTGACCAGCACGCGGTAGTCGTCGTCGTGGAACTGCGCCGGGATGAGCGGGCGGATCACGTGCTCGATGAGGTCGGGCTTGATGAGCGTCTCGGGGTCGAGGCCCGGCTGGTGCTGGGTCGAGATGAGCACCGTCTTGAGCGCGACCGGGACGCCGTCCTCGTAGTCGAAGGTGACCTGCGTCTTCCCGTCCGGTCGCAGGTAGGGCAGGATGCCCGCCTTGCGCACCTCGGACAGGCGGTGGGCCAGGCGGTGCGCCAACCAGATCGGCATGGGCATGAGGTCGTCGGTCTCGTCGACCGCGTAGCCGAACATCATGCCCTGGTCGCCGGCGCCCTGACTGTCGAGGTCCTCCTCGGTGCCGGCGGTGCGCCGCTCGTACGCGGTGTCGACGCCTTGGGCGATGTCGGGCGACTGCGGGTCGATCGAGGTCATGACACCGCAGGTGTTGCCGTCGAAGCCGACGAGCTCGCGGTCGTAGCCGATGCCCTTGATCGTGTCGCGCACGATCGAGGGGATCTCGACGTAGGCGTCGGTGGTGATCTCGCCCGCCACGATGGCCAGGCCGGTGGTGACCATGGTCTCGCAGGCGACCCGGGCGAACGGGTCCTGCGCCAGGATCGCGTCGAGGATCGAGTCGCTGATCTGGTCGGCCATCTTGTCGGGATGGCCTTCGGTCACTGACTCTGACGTGAAGGTCCAACGGCTCACGATTGATGTCTCCTGTCTAGGACGGCAGTGAAGACGGCACGGGCGACGGCCCGCTTGTCGGCCAAAGGCACCTCGCGATCAGTGCCGTCGGCATTCAGGATCACGACCCGGTTGGTGTCGTGCTCGAACCCAGCGCCCGGAGCCGTGACGTCGTTCGCGACGATGAGGTCTGCCCCCTTGGCCACGAGCTTGGACGAAGCATTCTGCCGCACGCGATCGGTCTCCGCGGCAAAACCGACGAGCGTCTGCCCCGGCGGCTTGCGTTCGCCCAGGCCAGCGAGGATGTCGACCGTGGGCTCGAGGACGATCTCGGGCACACCGGCGTGCTTCTTGAGCTTGCGCTCGGCGACCTGCGCCGGCCGGAAGTCGGCGACCGCGGCGGCCATCACGACGACGTCGGCAGCGGACGCGACGGTGCGCACCGCCTCGTCCATCTCGGCGGCCGTCTCGACGCGCACCACGTCGGCGGCGGCGGGCGCAGGCAGGTCGACGGTGGTCACCAGCGTGACCTTGGCGCCCCGGGCGGCGGCCTCGACCGCCAGGGCGTGGCCCTGCTTGCCGGAGGACCGGTTGCCCACGAAGCGCACCGGGTCGATGGGCTCGCGCGTGCCGCCGGCCGTCACGACGACGTGCAGGCCGGCCATGTCGCGGGCGGTCGACAGCACCTCGTCGACGGCGGCGACGATCGACTGCGGGGCCGCCAGGCGCCCCTGGCCCTGGTCGCCGCCGGCGAGGCGGCCGGACTCGGGGGCGACGATGCGCACACCGCGGCGCGCCAGCGTGGCGACGTTGTCCTGCACCGCCGGGTGCTGCCACATCTCGGTGTGCATGGCCGGGCAGACGACGACCGGCGCCTCGGTGGCGAGGAGCGTGGCCGTCAGCAGGTCGTTCGAGATGCCGGCCGCGTAGGAGCCGATGACCCGCGCGGTGGCGGGGGCCACCACGACGGCGTCGGCGGACTGGCCGAGGCGGGTGTGCGGGATCGGGTCGGCGTCGTCGAACAGCGAGGTGCGGACGCGCTCGGACGCGAGCGCGGAGAATGTGGTCTCCCCCACGAAGCGTGTCGCACCGCACGTCATGACCGGCACGACGTGCGCGCCCGCGTCGACGAGGCGACGGCACACCTCGATGGCCTTGTAGGCCGCGATGCCACCCGAGACCCCCAGGACGATGCGACGTCCCTCGAGCACAGCGACGACCTACTCGGTCTCGGGAGCCTCGGCGCTGTCGCCCGCCTCGTCGCCCTCCGCCGCCTCGCTGGGGCGGGTCATGACGATCTTGTCGCTGGCGATCTCTTCGAACGCGATCGACAGGGGCTTGCGGGCGACGGACGTCACCTGCGGGGGCACGATGGCGCCGAGGCCCTCGCCGAGCTGGTTGAAGTAGGCGTTGATCTGGCGGGCGCGCTTGGCGCTCAACGTGACCAGCGAGAACTTCGAGCCGGCGCGATCGAACAGCTCTTCGATCGACGGGTTCATCATCGTGTCTTGGCGGGAAGCCATGAGGGCGCGCACCTCGTGCAGCCGAGTCGGGATTCGACCGACCAGGCTACCGTGCGCGCCTCACCGAGCGTGAATCGTCGACGACCCGAGGGACGGGATCAGCCGAAGGTGGTGCGCACGGCCGCCACGATGTGGTCGGCGAGCTCGTCGGGGCCGAACGCCTCGGAGTCGAGGACCAGGTCGTAGATCGACATGTCGTCGACGTCGATGCCGTACAGGGCCAGGTAGCGCTTGCGCTCGACCTGCTGGCGCTCGTCGTTGTCGGCGAGGGCCTGCTCCACGCTGATCGCCTCGCGTTCGGCGACCCTGCGGGCGCGCTCGGCCGGGGAACAGACGATGAACGCGGCGACGGCCGTCAGCCCCTCGTTGCGGGCGATCCACCCCGCGAGGCGCGATTCGATGACGACGTCGCCCCGGCGGGCACGGGCCGCGAGCCGGGCATCGAGCTCGACGTCCACCTCGGGGTGGTCGGCGGCGTACCGGCCGAAGTCGGGCAGGGTCATGCCCCGCTCGGCGGCCATGGCTCGAAACACCTCGCCGCCCGGTACGAGGTCGACCTCGAGCCGGGCGGCGACGTGTTCAGCGGTGGTCGTGGTGCCCGACCCCGGGGGGCCGGAGACCGTGATGATCAATGAACTGTGCGTCGGGTGTTGCTCAGCCCGAGAAAGCGTCGAGCAGTGACTTGCGCTGCTGCTCGCCGAGGCCCTTGACACGGCGGGTGTCGGCGATGCCGATCTCTTCCATCGCCCGCCGGGCGCGGACCTTGCCCACACCCGGGAGCGATTCGAGGACCGCCAGCACCTTCATCTTGCCGACCGTGTCGTTGCCGTCGGCCTGGTCAAGAAGATCGCTCAGGGTCAGCGACCCCATCTTGAGCTTCTCCTTGAGCTCAGCCCGGGCCCGGCGAGCCTCGGCGGCCTTTGCCAGTGCTGCTTCGCGCTGCTCAGGAGTCAATTGCGGTGGCTGCGGCATGGGGGTCAACCTAGCGCGCTGGCGGACCCAACTCGTGACACTGCCCTGCTGAGGCCCTCGTCAGAGCAGTGAGGCCGCGAGCGCCCGGGCGGCGGCGACAGGGTCGGGGGCGTGGGTGACGGGCCGTCCGATCACCAAGAGGTCGGCCCCACCGGCGAGCGCGTCGCGGGGTGTCGACACCCGACCTTGGTCGTCGACCGGGGCGCCCTCGGGCCGGATGCCCGGCGTGACGAGCACAGAGCTCGGCGCCAGCTGGCGGACCGTGGCGAGGTCGGGGGCGGCGCACACCAACCCCTCGCAACCGCCGTCGAGGCCCGTCGCCACTCGCTGGCGCAGCAGGTGCGTCGACGCCTCCGGCTCGCTGGTGAGCACCGTCACCCCCAGCGCGACGGGCTCGGGCGCGGCGGCGCCCGCCGCGCCCTCGCGCAGCCCTTCGACACCGGCGCGCACCATGGCGGGCCCGCCCACCGTGTGGAGGGTCAGGTAGCGGGCGCCCAGGGCGCCGACGACGCGCGCGGCGCGGCCGACCGTGGTGGGGATGTCGTGCAGCTTGATGTCGCAGAACACGTCGACACCCAGGTCGACCAGGGTGGTGATGGCCTCGGGCCCCGCCGCGCTGTACAGCTCGAGCCCGACCTTCATCGTGCCGAACCAGGGGCTGAGCTCGCGCGCCAGCCGCAGGGCGGGGACGAGATCGTCGACGTCGAGGGCGAGGGCGAGACGCCGACGCACCTCGTCGGGGGCACCCTCGGCCTCCGCTGATCCCGTGGTGGCGCTCGCGTCGTCGGGGGCCTCGTCAGGCATGCACGTCTCCGATCGTCTCGTCGATGCGGTCCACCCCGTGGCGCACCGCCCATCGCTCCAACTCGTCCAGGACCCGGCGGGGCGCCCGGGGGTCGGCGAACGTCGCCGTGCCGACCTGCACCCCCGCCGCCCCGGCCAGCATCATCTCGGCCGCGTCGTCGCCTCCCGCGACGCCGCCCACGCCCACGATCGGCACGTGGGGGGCCTCGCGGTGCACGTCGTGCACGGCGCGCACGGCGATGGGGTGGATCGCCGGCCCCGACACGCCCCCACCGCGTGGCCCCGACCCCAGCCGGTACCGGCGGGTCGCCGGATCGATGGCCATCCCCATCACGGTGTTGACCAGGGTGACGGCCTCGGCACCGGCGTCGTGCGCAGCGAGCGCGACCTCGGTCAGGCGACCGGCGTTGGGGCTCAGCTTCGCCCACCGGGGCCGGCCGCACCCGGCGGTGGCCGCCATGACGGCGCTGGTGTCCGCCGGCGAGTGGGCGAACAGGTCGCGACCGGCCTCGGTGTTGGGGCACGACAGGTTGACCTCGACGGACACGACGCCGGGTGGTGCCCCCGCGAGCATGTCGGCGGCCCGCCGGTACTCGTCGATGCTGCGCCCCCAGATCGACGCCACGACCCGGGCGCCGGTGGCGAGCAGCGGTGGCAGGTCGTGGTCGAGCCAGGCGGCCACGCCTGGCCCCTGGAGGCCCACCGAGTTGATCATGCCCGCCGTCGTCTCGTGGACCCGCAGCGGCGGGTTGCCGGGCCACGGGTCGGCGTGCAGCGACTTGACGACCACCGCGCCCAGCGACGCCAGGTCGAGGTACGGCGCCAGCTCGGTGCCGTGGCCGGCGGTGCCCGAGGCGGTCATGACCGGGTTGGGCAGCGTCACCGAACCGATGGACACCGCCATGTCGACGGCACCGCCGCTGCCCGGGCGCCGCCGGGACGATCGCCTCGTCACCTGGCCGTCACCGCTCCGCCGCCGCCGGGTCGCCGCCGCGGTGGTATTCCTGGAGCGTGCGCACCCGCAGGTCGTGGCGGGTCCGGTCGAGCGTGCTCTCCGCGGCCGCCAGCGCGGCCGACGCCGTGGTCAGGCAGGGGATGCGATGCACGTTCGCGGCCCGGCGGATGTACGCGCCGTCCGCCCGGGCGCCCCGTCCCCGCGGGCTGTTGACCACGAGCGCCACCTCGCCCGCGGAGATGAGGTCGAGCGCCGTCGGCAGGTCGCCGTGCGCGCCGTCGGGCGCCGCAGTCGGGTCGTCCGCGCTCGCGACCTTGGCCACCCGCTGCGCCACGGCCACCCCGTTGCGTTCGAGGTGGTCGGCGGTGCCGTGGGTGGCGGCGATGGCGAACCCGAGGTCGACGAACTGCCGGGCGGCCCGGAGGCCCGCCGCCTTGTCCCGGTCGGCCAGCGAGAGGAACACGAGGCCACCGGCCGGCAGCCGGTCGCCGGCGGAGATCTGCGCCTTGCCGAAGGCGAGGCCGAAGGTGCGGTCGATGCCCATGACCTCGCCGGTCGAACGCATCTCCGGCCCGAGCACCGTGTCGGCGTCGGGGAAGCGGTTGAACGGCATGACCGCCTCCTTCACCGCGATGTGCCCCCCGTCGACCGGGGGCCGCAGCAGGCCCTCGTCGCGCAGCTCGGCGAGCGTGGATCCCACCATCACCCGTGCCGCCACCTTGACCAGCGGCACGCCGGTGGCCTTGGCCACGAAGGGCACGGTGCGGCTCGCCCGGGGGTTGGCCTCGATGACGAAGACCTGGCCCTGCTTGACCGCGTACTGCACGTTGATGAGGCCCCGCACGTCGAGCGCCTCGGCCAGGCGGCGCGTGTAGTCCTCGATGACCGCGACGGTGTCGGCCGACAGCGAGTGGGGCGGGATGGCGCAGGCCGAGTCGCCGGAGTGGACCCCGGCCTCCTCGACGTGCTCCATGACCCCGCCGATGACGACCTCGCCGGTGTGGTCCCGGATGGCGTCGACGTCGACCTCGGTGGCGTCCTCGAGGAAGCGGTCGACGAGCACCGGCCGCGACGCCGAGAGCCCGCCCTCCCGCCCGAGGCTGCCGAAGCCGGCCAGCTCGGCCATCGCCCGGCGCAGGCCGTCCTCGTCGTAGACGATCTCCATGGCGCGCCCGCCCAGGACGTAGCTGGGGCGCAACAGGGCCGGGTAGCCGATGCGGTCGACGATGGCGAGCGCCTCGTCGACGTCGGTGGCGGTGCCCCCGGCCGGCTGCGGGATCTCGAGACGGGCGCACAGGGCGTTCCACAGCTCGCGGTCCTCTGCGGCGTCGATCGACGCCGGCGAGGTGCCGAGCACCAGGCCGTCGGGCAGCGCGCCGGCCAGCTTGAGCGGCGTCTGGCCGCCGAGCGCGACCACGACGCCCACGAGCTCGCCCGCTTCCTGCTCGGCCTCGATGACGTTGAGGGCGTCCTCGAGCGTCAGCGGTTCGAAGTAGAGGCGGTCGGAGGTGTCGTAGTCGGTCGAGACGGTCTCGGGGTTGCAGTTGAGCATGACCGTCTCGTAGCCGGCGTCGGCGAGGGCGAAGCTGGCGTGCACGCAGCAGTAGTCGAACTCGATGCCCTGGCCGATGCGGTTGGGTCCCGACCCGAGGATCAGCACCTTGCGGCGGGTGCTGGGGGTGACCTCGTCCTCGTCCTCGTACGTCGAGTAGTGGTACGGCGTCGACGCCTCGAACTCGGCGCCGCAGGTGTCGACCGTCTTGAAGGTCGGGCGCACCCCGGCCGCCTCGCGAGCGGCGCGCACGGCCGCCGGGTCGCGATCCCACAGCCAGGCCATCTGGGCGTCGCTGAAGCCGAGCTGCTTGGCCCGCCGCCAGTCGCGCCGGCCCATCGCGTCCATGCCGGTCGCCGCCAGGTGCTCGCGCTCCTCCACGATGCACAGCATCTGGTCGAGGAACCAGGGATCGACCCGTGTGCGCTCGGCCAGCGCGTCGACCGAGATGCCCCGACGCAGGGCGGCCTCGAGCTGGAACGGCCGGTCGGGCGTGCCGGTGGCGGCCCGGCGCACCAGCTCCTCGTCGTCGAGCGCGTCGAGCTCGGCCTCGCCCGCATCGCAGTTGAGGCCGGCGCGCCCGTGCTCGAGGCTGCGCAGCGCCTTCTGCAGCGACTCGGGGAACGTGCGCCCGATGGCCATGGCTTCGCCGACGGACTGCATCGACGTGCCCAGCACGCCGGGGCTGGCGGGGAACTTCTCGAACGCCCACCGGGGGACCTTTGTGACCACGTAGTCGATCGTGGGCTCGAAGCTGGCCGGTGTCTTGCGCGTGATGTCGTTCGGGATCTCGTCCAGCGTGTAGCCGACGGCCAACTTGGCGGCGATCTTGGCGATGGGGAACCCCGTGGCCTTGGAGGCGAGGGCGGACGAGCGGCTCACCCGGGGGTTCATCTCGATGATGACCATCCGGCCGTCGGCCGGGTCGACGGCGAACTGCACGTTGGACCCGCCGGTCTCGACCCCCACCCGGCGGATGCAGGCGAACGCGGCGTCCCGCATGGCCTGGTACTCGACGTCGGTGAGCGTCTGGGCGGGGGCGACGGTGATCGAGTCGCCCGTGTGCACGCCCATCGGGTCGAGGTTCTCGATGGAGCAGATGACCACGCAGTTGTCGGCGTGGTCGCGCATGACCTCGAGCTCGAACTCCTTCCACCCCGCGATCGACCGCTCGATGAGGATCTCGCTGATGGGGCTGGCATCGAGCCCGGAGCGGGCGAGGCGCTCGAACTCGTCGGGGGACGCGGCGATGCCCGTGCCCTTCCCGCCGAGGATGTAGGCGGGCCGGATCACGACCGGCAGGCCGATGTCGGCGATGATGGCCCGGGCCTCGTCGATGGTGTGGGCGGTGGCCGAGGGCGGCACCTGCAGGCCGATGCCCTGCATGGCGACCTTGAAGCGCTCGCGGTCCTCGGCGGTGGCGATGGCCTCGGCGTTGGCGCCGATGAGCTCCGGGGTGCCGGGCACCCCCACGGCCTTGCGGTCGACCAGCTCCATCGCCAGGTTGAGCGCCGTCTGCCCGCCCAGGGTGGGCAGCACGGCGTCGGGCTGCTCGCGCTCGATGATCTTGGCGAGGTGGTCGGCGTCGAGGGGCTCGACGTAGGTGGCGTCGGCGAAGTCGGGGTCGGTCATGATCGTGGCCGGGTTCGAGTTGGCCAGGATCACCCGGTAGCCCTCGGCCTTGAGGACCTTGCAGGCCTGGGTGCCCGAGTAGTCGAACTCGCACGCCTGGCCGATGACGATGGGCCCGGCGCCGATCAGCAGGATCGACTCGATGTCGGTGCGGCGGGGCATGGGGGTCAGCGGCTCCGGGTCGAGTCGATCAGGTGGGCGAACTCGTCGAACAGGTAGGCGGCGTCGTGGGGTCCGGGGCCGGCCTCGGGGTGGTACTGCACGCTGAAGGCGCGCAGCCGGTCGGCCCGGATGCCCTCGATCACGCCGTCGTTGAGGTTGAGATGGCTGATCTCGACGTCGGGGCCGAGCGAGCCCTCGGTCACGGCGTAGTTGTGGTTCTGGCTGGTGATCTCGACGTGCCCGGTGGCGAGCCTGCGCACGGGGTGGTTGCCGCCGTGGTGGCCGAAGGGCAGCTTGTGGGTGGTGGCGCCGAGCGCGGTCGCCAGCAGCTGGTGGCCGAGGCAGATGCCGAAGGTCGGCACCTGGCCGACGAGGTCGCGGATGGCGTCGGTGGCGTAGCCGACCATCGCGGGGTCGCCGGGCCCGTTGGAGAGGAACACGCCGTCGGGCCGGCGGGCGAGCACCTCGTCCGCGGGGGTGGCTGCGGGCACCACCGTGACCTCGCCCAGGCCGGACAGGTGCCGCAGGATGGTGCGCTTGATGCCGTAGTCGTAGGCGACGAGGCGCCGGTCGCCACCGCCGGGGCGGGCGGCGACCGTGTAGGGCTCGGCGGTGGTGACCGTGGCCACGAGGTCGACCCCGTCGGTGCCCGGCTCGGCGAGCGCCGCGGCCTTGAGCGCCACCGCGTCGGCGTCACCGAACGCCCCCGGCATGGCGCCCGCCTCGCGGATGTGGCGGGTGAGGCGGCGCGTGTCGACGCCGGCGATGCCGGGGATGCGATGGCGACGCAGGTACGTGTCGAGGTCGTCGGTGGCGCGCCAGTTGGAGCGGCGGCGGGCGAGGTCGCGCACCACGACCCCGCGGGCGAAGGGGCGGCGGCTCTCGTCGTCGTCGTCGTTGGTGCCGTAGTTGCCGATGTGGGGGTAGGTGAAGGTGATGATCTGCCCCGCGTAGCTGGGGTCGGACAGCACCTCCTGGTAGCCGGACAGCACGGTGTTGAAGACCACCTCGCCGCCGGCCACGCCGCCGGCGGGGTCGGCGCCGATGAGCTCGCCCTCGAAGGTGGTGCCGTCGGCGAGGACCAGGTGTCCCTCGCGCACGCTCATGCCTGCTCCTCAGGATGCTGCATGAGAATGCAGCGTAGTGAATACCGCCGGTGCTTCCTCATCGCTGGGCCTCGGCGTCGACCACCACGGCCTCGCCGCCCAGGACCGTGTGCCGGACCCGACCGGTCAGCGTCATGCCCGCGTACGGGGTGTTGCGGCTGCGGCTCGCCAGCGCACCGGCGTCGACCGTCCATGTGGCCGTGGGGTCGATCACGCACAGGTGGGCGGCGCGTCCCTCGGCGACGGACCCGCCGTGCACGTCGTCGACGCCGATGATCGCGGCCGGCCGCCACGACATGAGGGCGAGCACCTCCGCGATCGGCAGGTCGAGCTGGGTGAGCGCCAGTGCGAGCGCCGTCTCCAACCCGAGCATGCCCGGCGGTGCCTGGTCGAAGGGTCGCTCCTTCGTCTCCGGGGCGTGCGGGGCGTGGTCGGTGGCGATGCAGTCGACCGTGCCCGCCCCCAGGCCCGCCCGCACCGCGGCGACGTCGTCGTCGGTGCGCAGCGGCGGGTTGACCTTGAACGCCGGGTCGTAGCCGGCGCACGCCGCGTCGGTGAGCGTGAAGTGGTGTGGGGTCGCCTCGCACGTGACCGCCAGGCCCTCGGCCTTGGCCGCGGCCACCAGGTCGATCGATCGGCGGGTCGACAGGTGCTGGAAGTGGACGCGTCCCCCCGTCATGCGGGCCAGCGCGATGTCGCGCATCACCATCACCTCCTCCGCCTCCGGCGGCTGCCCGGGGACGCCGAGGCGCGACGACCACGCGCCCTCGTGCATCGCCCCGCCCGCGGACAGCACCTCGTCCTCGCAGTGCTGGGCGAGGGTCACGCCCAGGCCGCGCGCGTACTCGAAGGCCCGGCGCATCAGGCGGGCGTCCTGGACCCCGTTGCCGTCGTCGGTGAACAGGCGCACGCCGAGCGCGGCGAGCTCGGCCATGGGCGCGAGCTGGGTCCCGGCCCTGCCGACCGTGATCGCCGCCGACGTGCGCACGTCGCAGCAGGTGCCCCGACCCAGGTCGAGCACCTCGCGCGCCACGCCGGCCGAGTCGATCGCGGGCGTGGTGTTGGGCATGGCGAGGATGCACGTGTACCCACCGAGCGCGGCGGCGCGGGCGCCCGTCTCGACCGTCTCGGCCTCTTCCGCGCCCGGCTGGCGCAGGTGGCTGTGCACGTCGACGAGGCCGGGCGCCACCACGCACCCGCCGGCGTCCAGCGTCACGTCCGCCGCCAGGTCCGAGCCGTCGGCGGCCACCGCGGCGATGCGCCCGTCCTCGACCAGCACGTCGGCGCGCCGCGTGCCCGTGGCGTCCACCACCTCGCCGCCCCGGATGACGATCGACTTCATCGTGTCCCTTCCTGACGCAGGTCGCGCCCGAGGTCGACCCCCGAGCCGAGCAGATCGAAGAGCACGGCCATGCGGACCGCCACCCCGTTGCGCACCTGGTCGACCACCACCGACCGAGGCAGATCGGCGACGTCCGCGGCGATCTCGACACCCCGGTTCATCGGGCCGGGGTGCATCACGATGGCTTTGTCCGCCAGCAGCTCGACCCGGCGGCGCGTCAGCCCGAAGCACGCCGTGTACTCGCGCAGCGACGGCAGAAGGGCCTCGGCCATGCGCTCGCGCTGCATGCGCAGCAGGTACACGGCGTCGACGTGCGGGAGCACCGCGTCGAGGTCGTGGCTCACCCGCACGGGCCAGCCCTCGGTGCTCGGCGGCAGCAGCGTGGGCGGCGCCACGAGGGTGACCTCGGCACCCAGCTTGGTGAACGCCCACACGTCGCTGCGGGCCACCCGGCTGTGGTTGACGTCGCCCACGATGGCGATGTGGCGGCCGGCGAGGCCACCCAGGTGCTCGCGGATCGTGTAGCAGTCGAGCAGGGCCTGGGTGGGGTGCTCGTGCCAGCCGTCGCCGGCGTTGACCACGCTGCCCGACACCCACTGGGCGATCTGGTGGGGCACGCCCGACGAGCTGTGGCGGACGACGATGGCGTCGACGCCCATCGCCTCGATGGTCTCGACCGTGTCGCGCAGCGACTCGCCCTTGTTGACCGACGAGGTCGACACCGAGAAGCTCAG
>JAFGPU010000411.1 GCA_016936035.1 Acidimicrobiales bacterium | reverse complement strand
GGACGAGCGGTGGTGCAGAGCAGGCGGCCCCCGACGCCGCACCCGACGCCGCCGACGCGCCCGCAGCCGGCGGGGGCCCGCAGCCCGGGTCGCCCGGGGGGTAGGGGTGCGTCTCCGCCACCTCGCCACCGCCGTCGAGGGGGTTCGGGTCGGCAGGGCGGGCCCCGATCGCGACCCCGACGTCGTCGCGGTGGTGCACGACACGCGCGCGGTCGCCGCCGGGGCCCTGTACTGCTGCGTGCGCGGCTCGCGCGTCGACGGCCACGAGCTGGCGGCCGGCGCGGTCGAACAGGGCGCGGTGGCCCTGCTGGTCGACCACGAGCTGCCGCTCGACACACCGCAACTCGTCGTCGACGACGTGCGGTCCGCGATGGGGCCGGTCGCCGCCGCGTTCTGGGAGCACCCGTCCGCCGACCTCACCGTCGTCGGCGTCACCGGGACGGCGGGGAAGACGACCATGACGCACCTGCTGGCGTCGATCTTCACCGAGGCCGGACGGCCGTGCGGCGTCATCGGCACCCTGTCGGGCGCCCGCACGACACCGGAGGGGCCCGAGCTCCAGGCCCTGCTGGCCGACCACCGGCGGCGCGGCGACGACACCGTGGCGATGGAGGTGTCCTCGCACGGCCTCGAGCTGCACCGCGTCGACGCCACCCGCTTCGCCGTCGCCGTGTTCACCAACCTGTCGCAGGACCACCTCGACTTCCACGGCACCATGGAGGCCTACTTCGCGGCCAAGGCCCGGCTGTTCGCGCCCGAGTTCACCCGCGAGGCGGTGGTGTGCACCGACGACCCGTGGGGCCGGCGCCTGCTGGCCGATCTCGACAGCGCCGGCGCCGTCGCGACCCATCCGTACCGGCTCGACGACGCCGACGATCTGCTGCTCTCGCCGCGGGGGGCCAGGTTCACCTGGCGGGGCCAGCTCGTCGAGCTGGCGCTGGCGGGACGGTTCAACGTGCGCAACGCCGTCGGCGCGGCCACGGCCGCCGCCGTGGCCGGGGTCCCGGCCGACGTGATCGCCCGCGGCCTGTCCTCCGCGCCGGCCGTGCCCGGCCGCTTCGAGGCCGTCGACGCCGGCCAGCCGTTCACGGTCGTGGTCGACTACTCGCACAAGCCCGACGCGCTCGACCAGGCTCTGCGCGCCGCCCGCGAGCTGGTGGACGGCGACGGCGAGCTGACCGTGGTGTTCGGGTGCGGCGGCGACCGCGACACGGCCAAGCGGCCGCTCATGGGCGAGGTGGCGGCCCGGCTCGCCGACCAGGTGGTGCTCACCTCTGACAACCCCCGGTCCGAGGACCCGCTCGCCATCCTCGACGACATCCGGCGCGGCGTGCCCCCGGACGCGGCCGCGGTCGTCGAGCCTGACCGGCGCCGGGCGATCAGCCGGGCCGTGGCCTCGGCCCGCCCGGGCGGCGTGGTGGTGATCGCGGGCAAGGGACACGAGACCACCCAGGTCGTCGGCGATCGGGCGGTGCCCTTCGACGACCGCCTGGTGGCCAGAGACGTCCTCGACGAGTTGACCGACGACGCGGCCCGCGCGGTCGCCCGACCGACGAAAGGCCACTGAGTGGTCCCACTTCTCATCGCCGGGGCCATCAGCCTCGGGGCGTCGCTCCTCGGCACGCGGTACCTCATCGACTGGCTCATCGCCCACCGCGTCGGCCAGCCGATCCACGAGGACGTGCCCGACGGGCACATCACCAAGGCGGGCACCCCCACCATGGGCGGTGTCGCCATCGTGGTCGCCGCGGTCGCGGGCTACGCCGCCGGCCACGTGCACGGAGGCCTCGTGTTCACGCGCAGCGGCGTGCTGGTGATGCTCGCCATCGCCGGCGCCGCGGTGGTCGGTGCGTTCGACGACTGGATCAAGGTCAGCAACGAACGCAACCTGGGCCTGTCCAAGCGGGCGAAGATGGGCGGCCTGCTGGTGGTGGCCGTGGGATTCGCGGTGGCGTGCGTCGCGTGGACCGACGTCGAGACCACGCTGAGCTTCACGCGGTGGGACGAGCCCGGCTGGCAGCTCACCGAGGTCGGGTGGGTCATCTTCGCCGTGCTGCTGATCGCGGGGACGACCAACGCCGTCAACCTCACCGACGGGCTGGACGGGCTGGCGGCCGGCTCGGCGATCTACGCCTTCATCACCATGACCGTCATCGCGTTCTGGGCGTTCCGGCACGAGAACGTGTACGCCGTGAACCATGCGCTCGACCTGGCGGTCATCGCTGCCGCGATGGTGGGCGGCATCACCGGCTTCCTGTGGTGGAACGCCCCACCGGCGCAGATCTTCATGGGCGACACCGGATCACTGGCCATCGGCGCGGGGCTGGCCACCCTCGCGCTCACGCTCAACGTGCAGCTCCTGCTGCCGATCGTGGGCGCGCTGTTCGTGTTCGAGACCCTGTCGGTCATCGTGCAGGTGGGCAGCTTCCGCCTGTTCGGGCGGCGGGTGTTCCGCATGGCACCCGCGCACCACCACTTCGAGCTGGGCGGCTGGCCCGAGACGACGGTGATCATCCGCTTCTGGATCCTGGCGATCATGTCCATGGCCGTGGCCCTCGGGCTCTTCTACGCCGACTCGATCTCGGCCGGCGTCCTGGACTAGCTGCCGGTGACGAGTGGCCGTGTCCGCCCCACGCAGCGCGCTGCGAGCCGGCCGGGAGCGCACCCTCCCCCCGCAGCGGGCGCCGGTCGGCGAGTCTGGAGCGGTGGCGGCACCGTCCGAGCCCGGCGAGACCGGGAGGTGAGATGAGCTCGACGACCGAGCACCGTGGTCGCGGCGGCGAGGCCGGCTCGCGCCGTCGCCACCCGACCGCCCGCACGCCGGCGGGCCCCGCCCCCCGCTCGGCGCTGTTCGTGGCGCTGGCGTTCCTCGTCACGGTCTTCAACCTGCTCGGCCTCGTCATGGTCATGTCGGCGTCGTCGGTGGTGGCCCTCGACGAGCACGGGTCGTCCTGGTACTTCGTGATCCGCCAGGCGGCGTGGGCCGCGGCCGGGGTGGTGGCGCTCGTGGTCGTGGCGCGCGTCGACTACCACCGGTGGCGACGGTTCGCCGGTCCCTTCCTGCTGGTCTCGCTCCTGCTCCTGGGACTGGTCCTCGTCCCCGGCGTGGGGGTCGACGCCAACGGCGCCACCCGGTGGATCGGGGTGGGGTCGCTCACCATCCAGCCGTCCGAGCTCGCCAAGCTGGCGATCCTCGTCTGGGTGGCCGACCTGCTGTCGCGCCGGGCGGCCTTCATGCACAACACCCGGGCCACGCTGCGGCCGGTGATCGTGGTGCTGGCCGCGGCGGCGACGCTGGTCATGCTCCAGCCCAACCTGGGCACGACCATGGTGATCGCGGCGATCGCGCTCGCACTGTGCTTCGTCGCCGGCACCCCGGCGGTGCCCCTGGCCGGGTGGACGGCGTTCGGCCTCACCTCGGCCGTCGGGCTGGCCCTCGTGACGCCGTACCGCCGGGCCCGGGTGCTGACCTTCCTCGACCCCTGGGCCGACCCGATGGACAAGGGCTACCAGAACATCCAGTCGCTGGTCGGGCTGGCCTCCGGTGGCATCTCCGGCACGGGACTGGGCGCCAGCCGCGCCAAGTGGGGGTACCTCCCGTACGCGCACTCCGACTTCGTGTTCGCCATCATCGGTGAGGAGCTCGGGCTGGTGGGCGCGACCGTCGTGGTCGGGCTGTTCGTCCTGCTGGGCATCGTCGGCATCCGCATCGCCCTGCACGCGCCCGACCGGTTCGGCCTGCTGCTGGCGGTCGGTGTCACGGCTTGGTTCTGCGTACAGGCCTTCGTCAACATCGGAGCTGTGATCGGCATCCTCCCCATCACGGGCGTCCCGCTGCCCTTCGTCAGCTACGGCGGCTCGTCCCTCCTCTTCGGCATGGCCGGCGCCGGGTTGCTGCTCTCCGTGGCGCGCCACGCCACGGTCCGCTCCCTGCCGCCCCGTACGCCCGGATCCGAGCGATGAGCCCGCGCCGGCGCGGGCGGCACAGCCGCCGCTGCTTCGCCCTGATCGCAGGCGGCGGCACCGCCGGGCACGTCCAGCCCGCCATCGCCATCGCCCGGGCGCTCGTCGACCGCGGCCACCGGCAGTCGGCGATCGAGCTCGTCGGCAGCGAGCGCGGCATCGAGGCGCGGCTCGTGCCCGAGGCGGGCTTCGACCTCACCCTGCTGCCCGGGCGGGGCATCCAGCGCAAGGTCAGCTGGCAGAACGTGACGTCGGCGGCGGCGCTCGTCGTGGCGTTCTGGCGTGCGTGGCGCCTGGTCGGCAGCCGGCGCCCGCGCGTCGTCGTGTCGGTCGGCGGCTATGCCAGCGTGCCCTGCGCGCTCGCCGCGGTGGTGCGGCGGGTGCCGGTGGTGGTGGCCGAGCAGAACGCCGCGCCCGGGGCCGCCAACCGGTTGGTCAGCCGCTTCGCCAAGGTGTGCGCGGTGTCGTTCCCCGGCACCCCGCTGCCGCGCGCCGTCGTCACCGGCAACCCCGTCCGGCCCGAGGTGCTGGCCATCGATCGCGCCCGCGACGCCGCCGGCGCCCGCGCCAAGCTCGACGTCGAGCCCGGCCGCCGCGTGGTGCTGATCTTCGGCGGTTCGCTCGGCGCCCTGCGCATCAACCGCGCCGCCTTGGAGGCGGTGCGCCTGTGGGCCGGCCGGGGCGACCTGCACGTGCGCCACGTCATCGGTTCACGCGACTGGGCCGAGCTGACGGCGTCGGGCCCGCCCCTGCCTCCGGGTGCCCGGCTGCACTACCGGGCCATCGAGTACGACGACGACATGCCCACCTCTCTGGCAGCCGCCGACGTCGCGGTCTGCCGGTCCGGGGCGAGCACCAGCTTCGAGCTGCTGGCCGCCGGCCTGCCGTCGATCCTGATCCCGTCGCCGTTCGTGACGGCCGACCACCAGTCGGCGAACGCGCGCCACATGGAGCGGGCGGGTGCGGCGGTGGTCGTGCCCGACGCCGAGCTCGACGGCGCGCGGCTGGCCGCCGAGGTCGACGCCCTGCTGGCCGACCCCGGTCGCCTGGCCGCCATGGCACGATCGGCACGGGCCGCCGCCCGCCCCGGCGCTGCCGACGACATCGCCGCGCTGGTCGAGAGGACCGCCCGTGACTGACCTTCCCGCCGCCCACCGGTCGGCCCACCTCCTCGACCTGTCCCGCCCGCGCTCCGTCCACGTCGCCAACGTCGGTGGTGCGGGCATGAGCGCGGTGGCGACCCTGCTGGCCGAGAGCGGCCACCGGGTGAGCGGGCACGACCCTGCCGCGTCGACGCCGTTCCTCGCGATGCTCGGGCCGCTGGGCGTCGACGTGACGACGGGCGACGACCGGGCGCCGCTGCCCGACGACCTCGACGCCCTGGTGGTGTCGACGGCGACCCCCGGCGACGATCCCGACGTCGTCGCCGCACGCGGGCGGGGGGTGCCGGTGGTGCACCGCGCGGGCGCGCTGGGGGCGCTGTGCCGGCAGCGCACGACGCTGGCGGTGGCCGGCACGCACGGCAAGACCACGACCTCGGCGCTGCTGACCACCGTGCTCGCCGCCACGGGGCGCCGGCCCGGCTGGGTGGTCGGCGCCACGATCCCGCAGCTCGGCCGCAGCGCCGCCTGGGGCGGGGACGGCCCTCTCGTGGTCGAGGCCGACGAGAGCGACGGCACGTTCCTGGCGCTGGGCGCCCACTCGGCGATCGTCACCAACGTCGAGCCCGACCACCTCGAGAACTGGGGAGGCGAGGGCGCGCTGCGCGACGCGTTCGCCGAGTTCGTCCGGGCGCTGCCCGGTCCGGCGGTGCTGTGCGCGGACGATGCCGGCGCCCGCGAGCTGGTGCCCGTCGCCCGCCAGGCGGTGACCTACGGCATGGACCCGTCGGCCGACTACCGGGTGGAGGGGCCGGCGGCCGTGGGCACCGGTGTCCGCTTCGGGCTGCGGCACGGGGGCGACCTGGTGGACGTCGAGGTGCCGATGGCGCCCGGGGTGCACAACGCGGCGAACGCCGCCGGCGCCCTGGCGGTCGCCCACCTGCACGGCGTCCCCCTCGACGAGGGGGCCCGGGCGCTGGCGGGGTTCCAGGGGGTGGCCCGGCGCTTCGAGGTCCGCGGCGAGGCGGGTGGCGTCACGGTGGTCGACGACTACGCCCACCTGCCGACCGAGGTGCGCGCCGCGCTGGCCGCGGCCGCCGCCGGGCCGTGGGAGCGGGTGGTGGCGGTGTTCCAGCCGCACCGGTACAGCCGGACGGCGGCCGTGTGGCCCGACTTCGCCGGGGCGTTCACCGCGGCCGACCTGCTGGCCGTCACCGACGTGTACCCCGCGGGCGAAGCGCCCCGCCCGGGCGTCTCGGGCAAGCTCGTCGTCGACGCCGTGCTGGACGCCGGACCGTGGCAGAGCGTCGCGTGGCTGCCCGCTCTCGACGACGTGATGCTGTGGCTGCGGGGCGTCCTCCGCGCCGGTGACGTGTGCCTGCTGCTGGGGGCCGGTGACCTGACGAGCCTGGCGCCCCGCATCGTGGCCATGCTGGGAGAACGTCCGTGATGGGCCGCCAGGGCCCGGACGCCGCCCGTGAGCGGGGCGCGCCGGGTCGCACCCTCGACCTCTACCTGAGGTCGAGGGTGGAGGGTCGAGGGTGCGAGGGGCCGGACGGCCGTGAAGGATGACGAGACCACCGGGGCGGGTGCGGGAGGGTCGGGCGAGGGTCCGCCGTCCGGCACCGGCGCCGCAGCGCCGCCGGTCTCCTCGGTGGTGGTCGACCCCCGGATGCGGAAGCGACGCATCCGGGTGCGCCGAGACGCGGGCCGCCGCCGGCTCAAATGGGTGACGTGGGTGCTGGCCGTCGCGGTCCTGGTCGTCGGGGGACTGGTCGCGACCCGCACGCCGCTGCTCGACGTCGACCGCGTCACGGTGACCGGCATCGAGAACACCAGCCGCGACGAGGTCGTGGCGGCCACGGGCGTGGCCGTGGGCGATCCGCTGCTCCACGTCGACCTCGGCGCCGCCGCCCGCCGGGTCGAGGAGCTGCCGTGGGTGGCCGGGGCTCGGGTGGAGCGGTCGTGGCCCTCGACGGTGAAGGTGCAGGTCACAGAGCGGGAGGCGGTGGCGGTGGTGCAGGTGACCGACGACCACGCCGCCGTCGTCGACGCCGAGGGGTGGGTGCTCGCCATCGAGCCGCGTGGCGCGGACGACGTGGTCGAGACCGGCGCTCCGCTGGCGCTCACCGGCATCGACGGGCGTGTCGGGCAGGGGCAGCGCCTGGACGACGAGGCGAGGGACGCGCTCGCCGTGGCGGCCGCTGTCTCGGAGCGGATGCCCGGCACGGTGGCGGCGGTGTCGACCGACCTCGAGGCCGAGCTCGTGGACGGGGGCACCGTGCGGTTCGGCAGCACCGACCACCTCGACGAGAAGATCACCGCGGTGCAGACGGTCCTGAGCGACGTCGACCTCGCGTGCCTGGCCGTGCTCGACGTGCGCGTTCCGGGAAGTCCGGCCTTGACCCGCCACCAGAGGTGTTCGTAGGCTGCGAGAACTACCAGAGGTTGAGGAAAAGTATCGACCTTAGCTTGAGGTTCAGCCGATGTCGAGGGGGCCTCAACCTTGGTAGTTTCAGGCGACTCTCCCGGGTCGTGGCGGTCCGGGTGGGCGTCGTTCTCCCCGATAGATCCCCTGAATGCGAGGTGGCACGACCCATGGCCGGTAACCCACAGAACTATTTGGCCGTGATCAAAGTGGTCGGTATCGGGGGTGGGGGCGTCAACGCGGTCAACCGCATGATCGACGCCGGTCTCAAGGGCGTCGAGTTCATCGCCATCAACACCGACGCCCAGGCCTTGCTGATGAGTGACGCCGACGCCAAGCTCGACATCGGTCGCGAGCTGACGCGCGGCCTCGGAGCCGGCAGCGATCCCGAGGTCGGACGTCAGGCCGCGGAGGAGCACCGCGACGAGATCGAAGAGATCTTGAAGGGCGCCGACATGGTGTTCATCACGGCGGGCAAGGGCGGCGGCACCGGCACCGGTGGCGCGCCGGTCGTGGCCGAGATCGCCAAGAGCCTCGGCGCCCTCACCATCGGCGTCGTCACCCGGCCGTTCTCGTTCGAGGGGCGCCGGCGTGCGGTCCAGGCCGAGCAGGGCATCCAGCGCCTCAAGGAGAAGGTCGACACCCTCATCGTCATCCCCAACGACCGG
>JAFGPU010000410.1 GCA_016936035.1 Acidimicrobiales bacterium | reverse complement strand
GGTCGCTCTCGTCGTAGATCTCGCCCACCAGCTCCTCGAGCAGGTCCTCGACGGTGACGATGCCGGCGGCCGCGCCGTGCTCGTCGACCACCAGCGCGAGCTGGATGCGGCGCGACTGCATCTCGTGGAGCACGTCGAGGACGCCGGCCGTCTCGGGGAACGCCACCAGGTCGCCGGTGACGTCGCCGACCAGCCGGTCGCCCTGGTCGAGCAGCTCACGCAGGTGCACGACACCGAGGACGTCGTCGAGGTTGCGCTCGTGCGCCACCGGGGCGCGCGAGTGGCCGCTGGCCGCCAGCTCGGACAGCGCGCGCCGGGCCGTCCAGTCGGCATCGAGCACGAGCACGTCGGGCCGGGGCCGCAGCACCTCGTCGAGCGTGCGCTCCGAGATCTCGAACGCGCCGTCGATGATGAGACGCTGCTTGGGGGTGATGGTGGTCTGCGTACCGACCATCTCGCGCAGCTCGGCCTCGGTGACCTCTTCGCGCTGCAGCGACGGGTCGCCGCCCATGAGGCGCACGGCGATGTCGGTCGAGCGCGACAGCAGCCACACGACGGGACGGGTCACCGTGGCCATGAGCGACAGTGGGCGAGCGGCCACCAGCGCCCAGCTCTCCGCGCGCTGCATGGCCACGCGCTTGGGGGCGAGCTCGCCGAGCACCAGCGTGACGTACGCCAGCAGCAGCGTGACCACCACGACCGAGACCGGGCGGGCCGCGCCACCGAGGAAGCCGAGCGGGTCCTCCAGCGGCTCGGCCAGCGAGACGGCCGCCGCCGCCGAGGCGAGGAAGCCGGCCAGGGTGATGCCGATCTGGATCGTGGCCAGGAAGTTGTTGGGGTCGCGCGCCAGGCGGGCCACGAGCGCGCCCGTGGCGGACCGCTGCTCCAGCCGCTGGAGCTGCCCCTCACGCAGCGAGACCAGCGCCAGCTCGGTGCCGGCGAACGCCGCGTTCACCAGGACCAGGACGCCGACCAGGGCGAGCTGGGGCCAGAGCTGGCTCACGCCTCGACCTTCGGGCGGGGACCGGCGGGACGCGTGCCCGCCGCCGAGTGAAGCGAGCACCCGTGGGACGGGGACGATGGAGGGTCGGCTGATCGAGTCACGGTGGTCTGACAATGCTAACGACCGGCGGCCGCGACGTGCGTGTCGACCGGTCGTCAACCGCCCTGGCGCAGGGCGTCTCGCACCTGCGCCGGGTCGTCGAGATCGACGGTATCGGGATCGATGCCCATCTCCGACAGGTGGTCGCGGAGCAGCTCGTGGCGGGACCGCACGACGGCGCCGGGCGGAGGACGGAACTCGCTGCCGTCGAGCGGCAGGTCGACGACCAGGTCGGTGAGCGCGGTCCACGAGCACATCTCGCCGTCGACGAACCCCTCGTGGCGCAGCAGGATGCCCGTGGCGGCGTCGAGCCAGAGGCGGTGGTCGACGCCGACCAGGTCGCGGTGCAGCCGCAAGGCGTCCGGCGCGGCGGTGGAGGCCAGGAGGGTGCCCGACGCGTCCGGGCGCGGCCGGGCGTCGACCAGCCAGCAGGCACGCCCCTCCACCTCGGCCGTCTCCGGAGACGCCAGCTCGAGCCCGCCCAGCAGCGCGCCCGGGTAGAGGCAGGCGCCGATGGCACCGGCGTCGTGGATGGCAGCCCGCGTGGAGTCGCGCTCGGTCACCAGCGTGCTGGTGCCCGCCCAGCTGCGGCGACCGTCGCTGACGGCCAGGTGCCCGCGGCCGACCACCCGCCAGCGGTCGGGCAACGCCACGACCACGTACGAGGCCACCAGCCGCTCCGGCCCGTCGTCGACCGGACGCCCGCGCCGCACCGACCACGGCCCGCCCGAGGACCCAGGCCCGGTCGCCTCGTCGTCGGAGGTGTCGTCGTCGACATCACCGTCGTCGTCGAAGGTGTCGTCCTCGACGTCGCCGTCGTGGTGGCCGACGCCTGCCGTCGGCAGCGTGGCGACGGTCGCGAGGTCCGCGGGGTCACCGGCGGACTCGCCGACGCGCTCGACCAGCTCGCCGCGGGCCGCCTCGGCCCGGGCCCGGTGCGTCCACGTCGTCAGTGCGCCCTGGAGCGTGCGCAGCCGCCCCGGAGCGCCGTCGACCAGCGCCAGCACATCACCCCGCGTACTCATCTGATGTGACAGTAGGCACACGTGCGCCCCGGCGCGTGCGTTTCCGCCGGTGGCACCCGCAGAAACGCTCGGCGTGGCCGGATGCCCGGAGCGTCGTGCCGCGGGACGTCGCGCCGCGGGACGTCGCGCCGCGGGGCGTCGCGCCGCAGGGGCGTCACGGGCGGGCCGCGACGTCGACCTCGGCCATCCCCAGCGCGCCCGCCCGCAGCAGCCGCCAGTCGCGCGTCGTCGCGTCGACGACCGACGACGGCGGGGCGGCGCACGGCCCGCCGTCGAGCACCAGCGGAACGCGGCCCCGGAACACGGCGGCGACCCCGTCCGCCGTCGTCGGCGTGGGCTCGCCGTGGTGGTTGGCGCTGGTCGTGGCGAGCGGCCCCACCGCGCCGGCCAGCGCCCGGACGAGGGCGTGGTCGGGACACCGGACGCCGATGGTCCCGGACGGCTCGCCGAGCGCGAAGCCCAGGCCGGCGCGCCGGGGCAGCACCAGCGTCAGCGGCCCGGGCCACAGGCGCGCCGCGAGGCGGCGCACCTCGGCGGTCACCGCGCGCGGCTCGGCCAGGCCCAACGCCTGCTCGGGTGACGCGCACAGCACGGCGAGGGGCACGTCGGCCGCCCGCCCCTTCAGCGCGAACAGCTCGGCCGTCGCTCCGTCGACACCGGGCAGCGCCGCCAGCCCGTAGACCGTGTCGGTCGGCAGCGCCACGACGCCACCGGCCCGGAGCACCGCTGCGGCCTGCGCCACCGCGTTCTCGGGGGGCGGCGCGTCGACCGTGCCGGCGTCGACGACCGTCGTGTCGTCGCCCTCAGCCGCCACCGGTGCCCACCTCACACCCGCGCCAGCAGGATGCGGTCGCGGCCCGTCAGGTCGGGCCACACCGTCGCCGATGTGAACCCGGACGCCGTGGCGATCTTCTGGGCCCGGGTGGCCTGGTGCGGCGCCAGCTCCACCAGCAGCGCCCCCGGGCGGGCGAGCCACCTGGGCGCCTCGGTGACGATGTGCTCGATGTCCTCGAGGCCGGTCGGCCCCGAGAACAACGCCTCGTGCGGTTCCCAGTCGAGCACCTCGGCCGGCAGGTCGACCGCCTCGTCGTCGGCGACGTACGGCGGGTTGGTCACGACGACGTCGATGCGGCCGGCGAGGTCGGTGGGCAGCGCCGAGAACCACGAGCCCTCGACCAGCCGGACGCGGGTGGCCGCCCGTCCGATGCCGGCCAGGTTGGCCCGCGCCACCGCCAGCGCGTCGGCCGACGCATCGGTGCCCCACACCTCGAGGCGGCGTTGCTCGACCGTCAGCGCCAGCGCGACGGCGCCCGACCCGGTGCCCAGGTCGACGGCGACGCGCGCGTCGAGCCGGCGGCACTCGTCGAGCGCCATGCCGGCGAGCACCTCGGTCTCGGGCCGGGGGATCAGGACGCGGCGGTCGACGTAGAGCTCGAGCGTCCGGAACGCCCAGCGTCCCATGGCGTACTGCAGGGGCTCGCCCGCCAGGCGCCGGGCGAGCATGGTCGCGAGGTGGGTGGCCGCGCGCTCGGTCGCGGGCTCGTCGAGACGCCCCGCCAGCTCGCCGGCGGTCAGTCCGGTGGCGCGCTCGACCAGCCAGCGCGCCTCCTGCACCGGGTTGTCGACGCCGGCGGCGCGCAGCCGGTCGGCCGCGCCGGCGAGCAGGGCGCGCCACGGGACGACGTCCACCGGCTCCGGCGCGACGGTGTCGGTGTCCCCCACCGCTCAGGTCGCCTCGGCCAGGCGGCGGGCCTGCTCGTCGGCCACGAGGGCGTCGCTGATGTCGTCGAGCTCGCCGGCCAGCACCTTGTCGAGCTTGTACACCGTGAGGCCGATGCGGTGATCGGTCACCCGGTTCTCCTTGAAGTTGTAGGTGCGCACCTTCTCCGACCGGCCGCCGCCGCCCACCTGCCCGCGCCGGGCGGCCGACGCCTCGAGCGCCTGGCGGTCCTGCTCGGCCTTGAGCAGGCGGGCGCGCAGCACCGCCAGCGCCTTGGCCCGGTTCTGGATCTGGCTCTTCTCGTCCTGCATCGCCACCACCGTGCCCGTCGGCAGGTGGGTGACGCGCACGGCGGAATCGGTGGTGTTGACGCTCTGGCCGCCGGGGCCCGACGACCGGAAGACGTCGATGCGCAGGTCGTTGGGGTCGAGCTCGACGTCGACCTCCTCGGCCTCGGGCAGCACCGTGACCGTGGCCGACGACGTGTGGATGCGTCCCTGGCTCTCGGTGACCGGCACCCGCTGCACCCGGTGGGGGCCGCCCTCGTGGTGCATGCGCGCCCACACGCCGTCGCCCTTGAGGGCGAACACCACCTCGTTGTAGCCCCCCAGGTCGGACGGGTCGCTGCCGAGCACCTCGACCGACCAGCCCTGGCGCGAGGCGAACGCCCGGTACATCTCGAACAGGTCGCGGGCGAACAGGTTGGCCTCCTCGCCTCCCTCGGCCCCCCGGATCTCGACGATGACGTTGCGCTCGTCGTTGGGGTCGCGGGGCAGCAGGAGCAGGCGCAGCTCGTCGGTGAGCCGGGCGATCGCCACCTCGGCCTGGTCGACCTCGGCGCGGAGCATCTCGCGGTCGTCGCCGGCGGCGTCGGTCAACATCTCGCGGGCGGTCTCGAGGTCGTCGCGACGGGCTCGCAGCTCACGGGCACGCTCCACGATCGGCTCGAGCTCGCGGTAGCGCTTGGCCACCTGCTGGTAGCGCGCCTGGTCGGCGATGAGGTCGGGATCGCCGAGGCGCGCCTCGACATCGTGGAACTCCCTGTCCAGCTCTCCGAGGCG
>JAFGPU010000409.1 GCA_016936035.1 Acidimicrobiales bacterium | reverse complement strand
GCGACAGGCGACGATGGAGACGACGATCGACTGGAGCTACCGGCTCCTCGACCCGGCCGAGCAGTGCCTGCTCCGACATCTCGGGGTCTTCCCGTCGTCGTTCGACGTCCGCACCGTCGAGGCGTCGGCCCCACCGATGCAGGACGGCGATCCGGTGACCGTGTTCGGTCAGCTGGT
Organism: Acidimicrobiales bacterium; assembly: GCA_016936035.1. Lineage (GTDB taxonomy): Bacteria > Actinomycetota > Acidimicrobiia > Acidimicrobiales > VFJN01 > ZC4RG19. The sequence continues at coordinate 8,372 of JAFGPU010000409.1, read as the reverse complement.
CGACAAGAGCCTGGTGGTGCGTCAGCCCGGCTCCGGGCGATACCACCTGCTGGAGACGATCCGGGTCTTCGCCCGGGACCGTCTGCGAGAGTCTGGCGAGCTGAGCTCGGCCTTCGAGCGCCACCGCCACTACGTGCGGGACCGGGTCGGAGCCGTGTCCCGCCTGGACCGGTGGCTCTCCGCCCGCCTCGGCGCCGAGCTCCGCACCGACCTCGACGACGTGCGCCAGGCCTTCCAGCTCAGCGTCGAGCACGGCGACGTGAGCGACGCCGTCGAGATCGCGGTCGGGGCATCGTTCCTCTGGCGCAACGCCCTGGGGTGCGCGGAAGGCGACCAATGGGTCCGCCGTCTCCTCGAGCTGGATCTGAGTCCCCACGATCAGCTGTGGGTGCAGATCCTGCGGGCGGACGTGGGCCAGGGCCGGGGCGACCACCTCCAGATGTTCGGGGCGGCGGCCGCAGCCGAGGAGCTGATCGACCGCACCGACGATCCCGCGGGGGCGTGCCTCGCCGCCCACTACGGCGCCCTGGCCCACCTCACCGAGCCGGGCCACGCCAAGGGTCGCCTCGCAACCGCGCGCGGCCTCGCCCGCACGGCGCACGACACGCGCCTCACCACCCTGATCGACGCGTTCGCCGCCGTCGCAGACCTGGCGGACGGGCAGCACGAGCGGGTTCGGTCGGTATTGGCCAGGCTGGATCGGACGGCCTCGCCGGACGGGTACGACCGGTACATCCTCCACTGGGCCGGCTGGATGCTCGGGGTGGCGGAGCGGGACGCGGTCGCGGCGGGGCGGTGGATGCGCTCGCAGCAGGACCTGCTCGACCGCACGGGCATCGGGGAGACCTGGCTCTCGTCGTTCTCGACCGCCATGTGCGTCGTCGTGGAGGGCAGCGACGTCCGGCCGCTGCTCGCACGCACCCTGGCGCTCGCCGACCGGGAGGGCTATCAGGCCGATGCCGACTGCGTGCTCGTCCTCGCGTACGCGGAGATGTGCGCTGACCGGTTCGAGGCCGCGGCCGAACTGCTGGGCACCGCCGTGCACGGCCGGTTCAACGCCACCGCGCACTACGTGCTGTACCGCGCCGTCCTCGACCGGGCGCTGCGCCAACACCTCGACGACCAGGTGATCACCGAGGCCATGACCCGGGGGCATGCCTGCACCGCCGGCGACGCGCTGGCGGCGTACGGGGTCGCCTGACGGCCGGACGAACCGCTATCCCGCCGGCAGCGCGGCGGGCACGGACGGTATCGGCGCCTGGCGTCCCGCGCGCTCGGCGCGTCGCCGGTCGGCCCATCCCGGTCCGCGCACGACGAACGAGATGCGGTCGCGCCAGGTGTCGGACCCGGCGACGTCGCGGGCGATGTCGACGTACTCGTGGGTGGCGACCCGCAGCGGGTGGAAGGTGCCGATGTTGCTGGTCAGGCCGTACACGACGGGCTCGTCGGGTTGCTCGCGCCGGAACGTGCCGAACAGGCGGTCCCAGACGATCAGGATGCTGCCGTGGTTGCGGTCGATGTAGCGCCGGTTGCTGCCGTGGTGGACCCGGTGGTGCGACGGCGTGTTGAGCACCTCCTCGGCGCCGCCCAGGCGGTCGATGGTCTCGGAGTGGATCCAGTACTGGTAGAGCAGGTTGATGCCCCGGGACTGCTCGATGAGCCAGGGCCGGACGCCGAACCGGGCCAGCAGGCCGTAGGGCAACCACACGCCGAACGGGCTGACGGGCTGGCGCAGCGCCGTCGACAGGTTGTAGCGCTCGCTCGAGTGGTGGACCACGTGGTGCGCCCACAGCAGCCGCACCTGGTGCATGAGCCGATGGTTCCAGTAGTAGATGGCGTCCCACCCGGCCACCGCGACGAGCCAGGCGAGCGGCCCCCGGCCCAGGTCACGCCGCCGGCCACGCCCCCACATGCGCGCCGGGCTGGCGACCTGCGCGGCGGTGGCCGTGGCCAGGACGGTGGCGCCGGCCACCGTGGCGACACCGCCGACCTGCTGCACCGCCGCGGCCCACCGGGGAGCCGGCGGCGACATCCCGTCCGCATCCGGACCGGCGCCCGGCTCCGCCGAGCGGGCGGCGGCCGAGCGGCGCATGATGCGGTCGGCGATGGTCGTGGCGGCGGCCGCTGCCACCGTCACGCCGAGCAGGCGGCGCGCCCATCGGCCCCTGCCCGGAGCGAACGCCCGCACGAGGCGCTGGGTCGCCAACGGCAGGGCGAGGCTCGCGGTGCCCATCGTCAGGCTGGTCAGTGTGTCGGGGCGTGTGTAGTCACCTGCGCTCGGCCCCTGCGTCGCCGCCCGCCGCGCCAGCTGCCTGTGCTCGATCGCCATCGTCCCGAAGTACACCGGGGTGGCCAGAGTGGTCAGATCCACAGCATCTCCTCGCCCGGCGATCAAGGGTAGGCGGCGACCACAACCGAAACGCAGTCGCTGACCTGATCGCCCGCCAGGTGAGGGGCGTCTCGGCGTGGGCGAGGGTGACGGCGGATGGCCCCGGGCGGACAGGGCCACCCGCCGTCAGACCGTCAGGGCCGGCCGCCGGCGGGGGTGTTCGTGCCCCCGTCGGTCGGGTCGCCCGTTCCTGCCCCACCGGCAGGCACGTCGGGGGCATCAGGGGTGCCGGACGGCAGCTCGTCTGCGACACCGCCCGGATCGACCGGGGGCTCGGGGGCGGCGGCGCCCGGCTCGGTGGGGATGGTCGCCGTCGGGTCGACAGGTGCCGCACCCGGGGCCGGGGTCCCCTCGAGAGCCTCGGCGGCCTGGCTCGGCACGTCGGTCAGCCCGAACTCGCCGGGCTCCGGACGATCGCCGCACTCGGCGCGGGGGTCGAAGCCCGCCGTGGTGCGCGTCGCCTCGTCACCCTGCGCCGCAGCCTCGGCGCCGACGCAGTCGGTCCACTCTCGGATGGCGTCGGTGAAGGCCTCGGCCGCCGCCTGCTTGTCGTCTCCCAGCTGCGCACCCTCGACATCTGGCTTGTCGGCGTCGCCGGCGACCCTGTCGTTCTCGGGTTCGGCCTGCTGCTCGACCGCCGGGCGGTCGTTGTCGGGCAGCGCGGGCACGTCGACGACGTCGGCGGCGTGGAGGCCACCGACGCTGGCGGCGGTCACCGCGGTGCCGAGGACGACCTTGCCGGTGAGGGTTGCCACGAACCCACTGAGCGCACTCAACATCCTGTGTCGTTTCCTTCCGAGTCGTTCGCTGCGGTCGGGCCGACCGGCTGCACCCGCAGCCGGGTGACCGACGTGACGCCCCGCCGCCACCAGCAGGTCGCCGTCATCGTCGAGAGGCGCGTCGGTGAACGCCGCCAGTGCCGGGCGGCGCGGCAGCGGCTCGTCGGTCACGTAGGCCGACCGCAGGTCGTGGACGATCGCCGCGACGTCGGTGAGGTCGTCGTCGACCGACTCGTCGCCGAGCACGGCGTCGATCGGGTCGGTGTGGTGGCGGCCCCAGCGCATCTCGTCGGAAGGAACGTCGTGTCCGGTCATCGCGTCACGGCCCGCTGCGAAAAGTTTCGGCGCAGCCGGGTGAGCGCCCGGTGCTGCAGGGTGCGCACGGCTCCGGGCCGCCGCCCCGTCACCTCGGCGGTCTCCTCGACGCCGAGGCCGGCCACGATGCGCAGCAGCACCACCTCGCGCTGCTCGTCGGTGAGGTCCGCGAGCAGCATCTCCACGCGCTCGCGCTGCTCGACGTCGACCGACGGGTCGGCGCCCGCCGGCCCGTCGGGTAGCTCGTGCGGCACGGTCGGTACGGCGTCGACCCGGCGGCCCCGACGGCGGCGCTCGTCGATGAGCGCGTTCCGGGCGATGCGGAACACCCACGCCCGGAACTGCACCGCACCGCCCTCGAACTGGTCGATCTGACGGAACGCCCGGACCAGGACGTCGTTGGCCAGCCCCTCCCAGTCCTCGGCCCCGCGGGCACGGACGAAGGCGACGAGCGGGCGCTCGATCCAGGCGACGAGCTCGTCGAAGCCGCGGGGGTCGCCCGACCGGGCCCAGGTCAAGCGCCGGGCGAAGTCCCGGTCGGTGTCGTCGTGGCTCACCGATGAGCCCTCCCTCTCGTCGAAGCGACATGCTCCCCAGCCCGCCCCTCAGGGCGGCCGCCCCGGCGTGACGTCTAGCAGACCTGCAGGGCGCGGGCACCCGCAGCGCGTCTGGGAAGATGGGCGACGTGGCTGCCCTGACGTCGTTGGAAGAGGGCATGCTCGTGCCCTTCGGTGGTGACCGGTCCACCCGCGTGTCCGCCCAGCTCGCGGCGGCCTTCCGCCCCGGAGACCACCTCGTCGTCGACCAGTCCTCGGGTGCGCTCCTGCACGTGCCCGCGGCCGACGTCGAGGCCGCCCGGGTCGCCGTCGACCGGGCCCATCGCGCGTTCACGGCCCTGCGGGACACGCCCGACGACGCGATCTCCGACTTCTTCCGGCATCTCGCCGGCAACCTCGCGGACCCCCGGCGCCTCGAGCCCGTCCACGAGGCGAACCGCGCCGACGTGGCCTCGGCGCGCGAGCGGGGCCGGGCGACGAACCGTCTGGAGCTCAGCGAGCGGATGCAGGCCGACATGGTCGACGGCATCCGTGGCTGGGCCGCCCGACCGCCGACCGACCCGGTCGTCGATACCACCCCACACGACGGCTGGTACGTCGAGAGGGTCCGCGCGCCGCTCGGGGTGGTGGGGTTCGTCTTCGAGGGCCGGCCGAACGTCCTCGTCGACGCCGTCGGGCTGATCCGCACGCGCAACACGGCCGTGTTCCGCATCGGATCGGACGCGCTGCGCACCGCCCGCGCCCTGGTGACCCACGTGCTGGACCCTGCGCTCGACGCCGCCGGCCTGCCTGCGGGCGCAGCCGCGCTCGTCGACGCCACCTCCCGTGCGGCCGGCTACGCCCTGTTCTCCGATGCGCGCCTGGCGCTCGCTGTCGCTCGCGGCTCGGGCCCGGCGACCGCCCAGCTCGGCACCGTCGCCCGCCAGGCCGGCATCCCAGCGTCGCTGCACGGCACGGGCGGCGCGTGGCTGGTGGCTGACAGCACGGCACGCCGCGAGGTCCTCGCCGCCGCCGTGGAGCACTCCCTCGACCGCAAGGTCTGCAACACGCTGAACGTGTGCTGCATCCCGAGAGACCGCGCCGACGACCTGGTGCCGGCGTTCCTGGACGCGCTGTCCGCCGCCGCCCGACGGCGCGACGTCGCACCGAAGCTGCACATCACCGCCGGCGACGAGGCCGCCGTCCCCGCCGGGTGGTGGGACCCGGTCACGGTCACCCGGCCGGGTGGCCCCGTCGTCGAGCCCCAGGCCGAACCGATCGCCGAGCAGGATCTGGGCTGCGAATGGGAATGGGACGGCAGCCCCGAGGTCACCCTGTGCCTCGTCGACTCCCTCGACCATGCCGTGCAGCTCTACAACCGGTACTCCCCCCGGCTCGTCGCCAGCCTCGTCAGCGAGGACGCCCGGACGCACGACCGCTTCTTCGCGACCGTCGAGGCGCCGTTCGTCGGCAACGGCATGACCCGCTGGGTCGACGGCCAGTACGCGTTCGGTCGCCCGGAGCTGGGCCTGTCCAACTGGGAGGCGGGGCGCACCTTCGCCCGTGGCGCCGTGCTCTCCGGCGACGACGTCTTCACCATCCGAGCACGAGCGGTGCAACTCGACCCGAACCTGCATCGCTGATCTGCTGGCCAGCAGGAGCGGGCGGGTACGGCCGGAAACTCCTCCCGCTCTACTCGACCTCTCCATGATCGCGGGCGCCGGTGGGCGCAGTGTCGACATGGGCGCCGACACGGCCCCGTTTCCCTCGATCAGGAGGCACCATCCAATGTCCGAGTTCCCTGGCATCACCCACGTCGCGCTCACCGTCGACGACCTCGCCGTGAGCGTTCCCTGGTATCGCGCACTGCTCGACTGCGAGCCCGTGCTCGACGAGGACACCGGCCCCTTCCATCACACGGTGTTCCTGGTGGGCGGCACGCTGCTCGGCCTGCACCAGCACCACGAACCGGCTGCGACGGGCCGGTTCGACGAGCGACGGCCCGGCCTCGACCACGTCGCCTTCGGGGTGGCGGGTCGCGACGAGCTCGAGAAGTGGGCACGACGACTCGACGAGATGGGCATCGCGCACGGCGAGATCGTGGACGCCCACTACGGCTCGGGCCTGTCGTTCCGCGACCCGGACGACATCGCGCTCGAGCTCTTCGCGCCGCCCTCGTCGTGACCGCGCCGCCCCCGACCGCGGGGCGCCCCGGCCGTGCTGTCGGGGCGCCCCGCGCGCCGGGTGTTCCGTTCGCCGCGCTGCTGTGCGACGATCCCCTGCGTGGCGGTGCGGTTCAGCGAGTGTGAGGTCCGCGTCCAGGCCCATGAGCTGCGACGGAGCGGCGAACTGGTCGACGTGGAGCCGCAGGTGTTCGATGTCCTTGCGTACCTGATGCGTCATCGCGACCGGGTCGTGACGAAGATCGAGCTGCTCGACGAGGTCTGGGGAGATCGGTTCGTCTCCGACTCGACGCTGACCAGCCGCATCAAGTCCGTGCGGCGGGCCGTCGGCGACACGGGCCGCGACCAGCGCATCATCCGCACGATCCACGGTCGGGGTTACCGCTTCGTCGCGGACGTCGCCGGCGACCACAGCTCCCCGCCGGGTGACGTCTCGGTGCGGTGGGCGCCGCGGGTGGATCACGCGCCGGCGGGAGAATCGGAGGACGACGACCCTCAGGTAGGGCGTGCGCTCAGAGCTCTCGCCGACCTGGCCTTCGGTGCCGGCGTCGCGCTGCGGATCACGGGAGGTTCCTGCGAACAGCGCACCGACATGTTGCACCTCATGGCCGACGCAGCCCGGCGACGCTCGTTCGCCGCGGGGCTGTCGATGCCGTCGTTGGCGGGCGGGAACCCGTTCGTGTGCGTCGCCGAGGCCCTCGACGAGATCACCCACCGGCAACCCGACCTGCTCGACGCGATCCCGCCCGGCTGCCGGCACGAGCTCGACCGCGTGGTCGCCGGCGACCTGCCCACCACGCGCCAGCGGTGGCTGGTGACCGTGCGCGAGCTCGTGGTCACCGCCGCCGAGCGCGCCGGTGCCGTGATCCTGATCGACCACGTCGAGCACGCCGACCCCGAGACCCTGGCGCTGCTCGACGACGTGGTGCGCCTCACCCGCCGGCACCGCGTGGCGCTGGTCGTCGCCGGGCGACCGCGCGTTCGCCGCTGGCAGGAGGGACAGACCGCCGCCCGCTTCCAGGTGATCGAGCTGGCCACCGAGTCGCCCGGTGGGCTGACGGGCAGCGTCGATCTGGCGCCCGGAGTGGTCGATGCGTTCCGTCGCCTGGCGGCCGCAGGAGACAGCTTCGACGAGCTCGACGTGCGCGCCGCCGCCGCCAGCGACGAGGAGAGCACGCGCCAGCTGATCGAGCTGGCCCTCGACGCCGGCCTCGTCGTGCCAGAGGCCGACGGCTATCGGTTCGTGGCCGACGGTCCGGCCGGCCACCTGGCGGCGGACCTCACAGGGCGGGACCGGGCCCGGCTCGTGGCCGAGACCGCCGAACGCCTCGCAGCGCTCGACGCCCCGCCCGAGCGGGTCGCCGAGCGGTTCCTCGCCGCGGGCCGCCTGGCCGAGGCCGCACCGTACGCGCTGGCCTCGGCTCGTCGCGCCGCATCCTTGGGGTTCCACGATGACGTGCTGCGGTGGACGGCCCTCGCCGCCGATCACGTCGCGCCCACCGACGTGGCAGAGGTGCTCGCACTCCGGGCCCGGGCACAGGCCGCCACGGGTGATGCCGCCGCCATCGCCACCTACCGGTCGGCGATCGCCGCCGCCGAACCCGACGACCGCCGCCCCCTGCGGGCGATGCTCGCCCGGGCCGCGATCTTCGCCGGCGACCTCGACACGGCACAGGAGGCCCTGGCCGGCCTCGAACCCGACGGCGGGCCCCACGACGGCGCCATCGTCGTCGCCCGGGGAATGCTCGCCTACTTCCTCGGCGACATCGACGCCGCAGAAGCCGCAGCCGACGCCGGCCGACTGCTCACCGCTGCGGACGGCACGTCGCGGGCGTTCCTCGACGCGATCGCACTCCAGGGCATGGTCGCCCACAACCGGGGTGAGTGGTTCGACCGCCTGCGACGTGAGCTGCGGGCCACAGGCGGGGACCCGGCGCTCGCCGGAACGGTGTTCGACTCGCACCTGTGCGTGGCCGAGTACCTGCTCTACGGACCGACGCCGTACCACGAGGTCATCACGCTCGCCCGCCAGCTGCGGGCCCGGGCCGAGGAGATCGGCGCCCGGCCGGCAGTCGCCTTCGCCCTCGCCGTCGCCGGCGAGGCCGCGCTGCTGTCGGGCGACCTCGACGCCGCCCGGACGGACCTCACCGCAGCCGCCGAGGCGCACCGG
>JAFGPU010000408.1 GCA_016936035.1 Acidimicrobiales bacterium | reverse complement strand
TGGTCGGGCTGACAGGACTTGAACCTGCGACCCCTTGACCCCCAGTCAAGTGCGCTACCAAACTGCGCCACAGCCCGACGGGGACCGCCATCGTAGCAAGCGACGCGCACTGCCCCGCCAACTGCCCCACCCGGCACGAGAGCCACCAAGTTCTCCCGCTGGCAGCGCACCCCCTGACCGGGCTCCGGCGATTGCACCAGCGATGATGGTGGCGGCTGCAGTCGCGCCGGTCGGCCTGCCCCCGGGCGATCCGGCGATCGTGGACCTGTACCCGCAGCGCGCGCGGTGGTGGGGCCGATGACGGCGCCCGCCACGATCGCACTGGCCGCCGACACGGCGTCGCGACCGCCCCCCGCCACCCGTGGCCCGGCGGCAGGTCGGCCGCCGTCGCCGCGCACGCCGCCGCCGGTCAGCATCGACATCGCGGTCCCCCACGTCGCCCGCATGTACGACTACCTGCTGGGCGGCAGCACGAACTTCGCTGTCGACCGGCAGGCGGTCGACACGGCCGCCGCCGCGATCGGCGGTCTGGAGAGAGCCCGCGACCAGGCCCGGGCCAACCGCACGTTCCTCCGGCGCGCCGTCCGTCACCTGGCCGGCGAGGCCCACGTCCGCCAGTTCCTCGACATCGGCACCGGCATCCCCAACGGCGAGGGCACGCTCGACGTCGCGCAGCGCATCGCTCCCACCGCCCGCGTCGTCCACGTCGACCACGACCCCGTCGTGCTCGCCCACGCGCACACGCTGGCGCGCAGCACCGACGACGGCGCCGCCGCCTACATCGACGCCGACCTGCGCGATCCCGATGCGGTGCTGCGCGGGGCCTCCGCCACGCTCGACCTGACCCGGCCGGTGGCCCTCGTGCTCACCGACGTCCTCCACCTGGTCCCCGACGAGGACAGGCCGTACGACATCGTCGGCCGCCTCGTCGACGCGGTCCCCTCCGGCAGCCACCTGGTGGTCTCGCACCTCACCGCCGACATCGACCCGAAGCCCATGACCGATCTCGCCGATCGCCTCAACCGGGCCGCCGAGACGACCTACGTGCTCCGCGACCGGGCGGCGGTCCGGCGGTTCTTCGACGGCCTCGACCTGATCGACCCCGGGGTCGTCGAGATCGACCGGTGGCGTCCGGGGCGGATGTCGCCCGGCCCGGCACGCGGTCGGTCGCCCGCGCTCTACGCCGCCGTCGGGCGCAAGCGCTGACCGCCACCGTCAGGTGACGATCCAGCCGATCATCTGGACGAGTCGCCACCCCAGGTAGACCACCACGGCCACGAGCAGCAGCTTGAAGTGCCACGGCGCCTTCGGCACCTCCTCGGCCTCCCCCGGCTCGGCGACGACGCGCCCGCACGTGGGGCACGAGCCGTCGGGCTCGAGCGAGTTGGGGTTGAGGAAGCGGCTACAGGTCTCGCACCACGGCATGGGTTCAGCTGCGGCGGCGGGAGACGGGACCGCTGCGGCCACCGCCCGGGGAGCGGGTCACCCCGGGTGGAGGCGGGAGCGGGGGCCCGCCGCTGCGACCCGCGACGGTACGGCGTGCCCGACCAGTTCGGCCACCTGAGCCGACACGGCGAGCAGGGCGGCGAGGTCGATGCCGGTCTCGACGCCCACGTCGTCGCACAGGTGGACCAGGTCTTCGGTGGCCAGGTTGCCCCCGGCCCCCGCCGCGAACGGCGAGCCGCCCAGGCCTCCGACAGCCGTGTCGAAGCGTCGGACGCCCAGCTGCATCGCGGCGTAGACGTTGACCAGCGCGGTGCCGCGGGTGTCGTGCATGTGCAGGCCGACGTCGGTGCCCGTCTCGCCCAGCACCGCCGCCACACGGGCCGGCGTGGCCATGCCGGTGGTGTCGGCGTAGGTCAGGCTGGTCGAGCCGGCCGCCAGGGCCCGCCGGCCGAGGGCGGCGACATCGGCCGGTTCGAGGTCGCCCTCGTAGGGCGAACCGAACGCGCACGACACCACCGTGTCGAGCGGCAGGGCGTCGCCGACCGCGTCGCGGACGGCCTCGACCTGGGCCAGCGACTCGTCGACCGACATGTGGACGTTGCGCTGGCTGTAGGCCTCGGAGGCGGACACGGTGAGGGTCAGGGCGTCGACCCCCGACTCTGCCGCCATGCGGGCGCCGCGGACGTTTGGCACCAGCGCGACGAGCGTGACGTCGCCGCCGGTCCCGCCGCCACCCGTCGCCGCCGCGAGGGCGTCGCGCACCCCCGCCACGACCGCGGACGCCTCGGCCATGGCCGGAACCGCTCTGGGGGAGACGAAGGCCGCCACCTCGATGGTGGACACCCCCGCCCCGACGAGCGACCGCACCAGGTCGACCCGGCGCTCGACCGGCTGGGGTCGCTCGGGCTGCAAGCCGTCGCGCGGGCCCACCTCGCGGATGGTGAGACGGTCGGGCAGGCCGGGAACCGGGGCGGGGGGCGTCGTCATGCCGCTCACACCGGGGGGACACCGTGGCGCCGGTCGGAGAAGGACCTGTCCTTGGACTCGGCCAGCTCGAACCGCCGGATCAGCTCAGCCCGCAGCTGGCCGAAATCGACGACGGCATCGACCACCAGCTCGGACGCGAGCCGGTACAGGTCGACGTCGGTCTCGTACAGCTCGCGCTCGGCCTGCACGAACGCCTCGCGCTCGTCCGGATCGTCGATGGCGGCGATCCGGTTGGCGTACACGGCGTTGACCGCCGCCTCCGGTCCCATCACCGCGATGCGGGCCGTCGGCAGCGCCAACGTGGCGTCGGGCTCGAACGCCGGCCCCGACATGGCGTACAGGCCCGCGCCGTAGGCCTTGCGGACGATCACGGACACCTTGGGGACGGTCGCCTCGCTGACCGCGGTGACCATCTTGGCGCCGTGGCGGATGATGCCTGCCCGCTCGACCGCGGTGCCGATCATGAAGCCGGGCACGTCGGCCAGGAACAGCAGCGGGATGTTGAAGGCGTCGCACAGCCACACGAAGCGCGCCGCCTTGTCGGCGGAGTCGACGAACAGGACGCCGCCCTTGGCCATCGGGTTGTTGGCGACCACGCCGATCGGGCGGCCGTCGAGCAGGCCCAGGCCGGTGACGACCTCCGGCGCGAACAGGGGCATGCGCTCGAAGAACGACTCGTCGTCGACCAGGGCGTCGATGAGGTCGTGCACGTCGTAGGCGCGGTGCTCCTCGGCGGGCACCATCGCCGCCGTGAGCTCGCGTGCCGGGGGCCGGGGCTCGAACCGGGGCGGCGCCTCCCGCCAGCTCTGCGGGAAGTAGCTGAACCACGCCCGGGCCTGGTCGAGCGCGTCGTGGTCGTCGACGGCCAGGTTGTCGCCACAGCCCGACACCGAGGCGTGCATGCGGGCACCGCCCATCTCGTCGAGGGAGGTGACCTCGCCCACGACCATCTCGGCCATCCGCGGCGACCCGAGGTACATGGAGGCGTTCCCCTCGACCATGAACACCACGTCGCAGAAGCTGGGGATGTACGCCCCGCCCGCCGCGGACGGACCGAACAGGCAGCACACCTGGGGCACGCGGCCCGACAGGCGCACCTGGTTGTAGAAGATGCGGCCGGCGCCCCGGCGACCCGGGAACAGCTGCACCTGATCGGTGATGCGGGCACCCGCCGAGTCGACCAGCCAGAACACCGGCAGCTCGTGGCGGAGCGCGTACTCGGTGAGCCGCACGATCTTCTCGACGGTGCGGGCGCCCCAGGACCCGGCCTTGACGGTGGGGTCGTTGGCCATGACGCACACCGGTCGGCCCTCGACGCGCCCGACGCCGGTGACGACGCCGTCGGCCGGGAGGTCGTCGGCCCGGTTGTTGGCGAGGAGGGCGTCCTCGACGAACGAGTCGGCGTCGAGCAGCAGCGCCAGGCGATCGCGCACGAACAGCTTGTTCTGCGCCGCCAGCTTCTCGGCGCCCTTGGCCAGGTTGCCGGCCAGCGCCCGCTCGGTCAGGCGAGCCAGCTCCTCGCTGGTGTGCGCGGCCGGACCGGTCGCCCCGGGGTGGTGGGTGCCCGCGCCGTCGTCGGTGCCCACGTCAGGTGCGACGGATGGCCAGGATGGCCACGTCGTCGCCCATCGTCTCGGAGGCGAAGTCGCGGGCGGTCTCGAGCAGGTTCTTGCACAGGACCCCGGCGGCCACGTTGGGATCGCGTCGCACGGCGTTGGCGATGCGCTCCTCGCCGAAGATCTGCTCGCCGTTGCGAACCTCGGCGAGGCCGTCGGTGTAGAGCAGCAGCAGGTCGCCGACGTCGAGGTCGATCTCGCGGCTGTGGTAGCTGCCGTTGGGGTCGAGCATGAGCAGCGGGCCGGTGGCACGCAACGGTCGCACCTCCTTGTCGTGCCACAACCATGCCGCCGGATGGCCCGCGGAGGCGAACCGGAGCGTGCCCGCGTCGGTGTCGAACAGCACCACGACCAGGGAGATGAACTCCTCCATGCGCTCGGGCGCCGCCATCTGGGTGTTGAGCTCCTCGAGCGCCTGGGCTGGGTCGCGGTACTGGCGCAGGAACACCCGCAGGAGGTACTTGGCCTGGAAGGCGGTGATCGAGGCGTCGATACCCCGCCCGGTGACGTCGCCGATGACCGCGGCGATGCGCGACGGAGCGACCCGGAAGACGTCGTAGAAGTCACCGGCCATGACGCCGGTGCCGGCCTGGTACACCCGGCCGAGCTCGAAGCCGGCGAAGTCGGGCAGCTCCTCGGGGGCGAGGCGGGCCGCCCACTTCTTGGGCGCCAGCTCCTCCTGGCTGAGGACCTCTTCGGCCTTGCGCTCGATGGTGGTGCGGTCCTCGGCCAGCCGGGTCTCGCGGGCGAAGTCGCGGCCGTAGGCGACCGAGAGGGCCACGGGCACGAGGATGAGCAGGAACAGCAGGCTGGGGATGCGCTCCCCCGCCAGCACCACGCCCCCGGCCGCGAGCGCCAGCACCCCGTACAGGCACGTGGTGTGCAGATCCTTGCGGAACGCGGACCGGGCGAGCACCGTGACGTCGGCGTCGTGCCCGCGCTCGTGCTCGACCCGCTTCCACACGAGGTGGAGGCGACGCGTCGAACGGGCCCAGACGAGGGCGGCGACCATCGAGGCGACCCCAACGAGGGCCAGGATCGGCTTCATGTAGGTGGCGATGGTAGTGGTGCGGGCACGGTCGGGGTACAGACTGTCACGGAGCTGTCACTCACCGCGCCGGCGCACCCGGAGCTTCACCGGCGTCGCCCCCAGGTCGAAGGCCTCCCGGAGCTTGCGCTCGAGGTAGCGCAGGTACGTGCGGGGCAGCTCGCGGTTGACGAACAGGGTGAACGTCGGCGGCTCGGCGGCCCCCTGCGTGGCGTACAGCACGCGGGCGCCGCCCGGAGCCTGGTGCGCGGCCTGGGCGTCGCGCAG
>JAFGPU010000407.1 GCA_016936035.1 Acidimicrobiales bacterium | reverse complement strand
GAAGAACCTCGACATGGCCCTCAGCCAGATCGAGAAGCAGTTCGGCAAGGGCTCCGTCATGAAGATGGGCGAGAAGGGCACCATGGCCATCGAGGCCGTGTCCACCGGTGCGCTGTCGCTCGACCTGGCGCTGGGCATCGGTGGTCTGCCCCGGGGCCGCATCACCGAGGTGTACGGGCCCGAGTCGTCGGGCAAGTCCACCCTCGCCCTGCACGTGGTGGCCGAGGCCCAGCGCAACGGCGGCATCTGCGCCTACGTCGACGCCGAGCACGCGCTCGACCCGGTCTACGCGAAGGCCATCGGCGTCGACATCGACGAGCTGCTCATCTCCCAGCCCGACACCGGCGAGCAGGCGCTCGAGATCGCCGACATGCTCGTCCGATCCGGCGCCATCGACGTGGTCGTGGTCGACTCGGTGGCCGCGCTCACGCCCCGGGCCGAGATCGAGGGCGAGATGGGCGACACCCACGTCGGCCTGCAGGCCCGCCTCATGTCCCAGGCGCTGCGCAAGCTCACCGCCAACCTCAACAAGTCCGACACCATCGCGCTCTTCATCAACCAGCTGCGCGAGAAGATCGGGGTGATGTTCGGCTCGCCCGAGACCACCCCGGGCGGTCGGGCCCTCAAGTTCTACTCGTCGGTGCGGCTCGACATCCGCCGCATCGAGTCGATCAAGGACGGCGTCGAGGTGGTGGGCAACCGCACCCGGGTCAAGGTGGTGAAGAACAAGTGCGCGCCGCCCTTCAAGCAGAGCGAATTCGACATCATGTACGGCAAGGGCATCAGCCGCGAGGGCTCGCTGCTCGACGTCGGCGTCGATCTCGGTCTCGTGAAGAAGTCGGGCGCCTGGTACACCTACGACGGCGAGCAGCTCGGGCAGGGGCGTGAGAACGCCAAGCAGTTCCTGCTCGACCATCCCGAGGTCATGGTCGAGATCTCCGAGCGCATCCGCTCGCAGCTCGGCATCGGCCCCAGCGACGAGGCACCGGCCGACGACACGATGACGCCGGCCGACGAGGTGCCGATCACGCTCGACGACTGACGGCAATCTCGGAGGTGGGGATGGTGTGGCGGCCATCCCCACCTCCGCCTCACGTTCATCGTTCGCCCTCCGCCCGGCGCCGGCGCGGGGCTAGGGTGCCCGGCCGGGGACGACGAGCACGAGTCTGGGGACGATGACCGTCGGCATGACATCTGCGCGCGAGCACGCGGACCTGGAAGGCGACGTCCACGACCCTCGCAGCCGCGCATCCAGCGACCGGCGAGCGCAGGTGCGGGGCATCACCCGGTCGCTCGGGCCCGCCATCGCCATCGTCGTGGTGCAGCTCGTCGTGTTCCCGGCACCGGCGGGCATCGTCGTCCGGGGCCTCGTGGTGGGGGGTCTCACGGCGCTCATCGCCCTGGGCATGGCCCTCGTCTACCGGGCCAACCGCATCATCAACTTCGCGCAGGCCGACCTGGGCCTGGCGCCCACCATCCTCACCTTCCTCCTCATCGAGCAGGCCGGTGTCGCCTACCCGCTGGCGGTCGCCGCGGGCCTGGTCGCGGCGATCGGGCTGGGGGCGGCCACCGAGCGGGTGGTCATCCGCCGGTTCGCCCGCTCGCCTCGACTGCTGGTCACCATCGCCACGATCGGCCTCAGCCAGGTCCTGGTGGCCGCGGCGCTGCTGCTGCCCCGCCTGTGGGGTGTCGACCTGATCGCCGGTCGCATGGCAGCGCCGTTCGACGCCACCCGCCGGATCGGGACGGTCACCTTCGACGTCAACGACCTGCTCGGCCTGGTCGTCACCCCGGTCCTGCTGGTGGTGGTCAGCGCGTACCTGCGGCGCAGCGCAGCGGGCGTGGCCATCAGGGCCAGCGCCGACAGCGCCGATCGGGCCGCGCTGCTCGGGGTGCCCGTGGCGCGCCTGCAGACACTGCTGTGGTCGGCCACCGGCGTGCTCGCCTTCAGCGCCGTGTTCCTGCGCAGCGGCATCCTCGACCTGCCGACCCGCTCGGCGCTCGGCTACGGCGTGCTGTTCCAGGCGCTGGCCGCCCTGGTGCTGGGGCGCCTCACCGACCTCACCGGCGTGACGGCCGCGGCGGTCGCGCTGGGCGTGCTGGCGATGGGCATCGACTGGAACCACGACAGCTCCCTCATCGACCCGATGTTCGGGCTCGTCGTGCTCGTGGCGCTCGTGTGGCGCCGGCGCGAGGTGGGCCGGCGCGACCTGGCCGACGCGTCAGCGTGGACGGCGGCCGACGAGGTGCGTCCCGTCCCCGCGCGTCTGGGTCGGCTGGCCGGGGCGCGAGCGCTCCGGTGGGGCACGGTCGCCACGGTCGGTGCCGTGGCGCTGGCTCTGCCTGCGGTCCTCCGGCCCGATCAGCAGTTCCGGGCTGCGGCGCTGGTCATCTACGCGATCCTGGGCCTGTCGCTCGTGCTGCTGGTGGGGTGGGGCGGCATCGTCTCGCTCGGGCAGGTCGCGTTCTTCGCGATCGGTGCCGCCGTCACCGGGCTGGCGGTGACCGAATGGGGCGCCGACCTGTTCGGGGCGCTGGTCATCGCCATGGTGGCCGGGGCGGCGGCGGCCGTGCTGGTCGGCCTGCCCGCCGTGCGGCTGCGCGGCCTGTACCTGGCGGTGACCACGTTCGCCCTCGCGCTCGCGACCACGTCCTACCTGCTCGACGACGACCGGTTCGGGTGGGTGCCCGACAGCCGCATCGAGCGGGCGCCGCTGCTCGGTGGCCTGCAGGTCGAGTCGGAGCAGGCGGTCTACCACCTGGCCCTCGCCACCCTCGTCGTCGTCATCGTGGGCCTGCGGGGCGTCCGGGCCGGGCGGTTCGGCCGGGCACTCGTCGCAGCGCGCGACAACGAGGCGGCGGCGGAGTCGTTCGCTGTCGACCCGCTGCGCCTGCGCCTCGGGGTCTTCGCGCTGTCCGGCGCGGTGGCGGCGCTGGCGGGAGGCCTGTTCGTGCACCACGAGCGGGCGTTCGACCCGTCGTCGTACGCGCCCGTCGAGAACCTGGTCGTCCTCACCATGGTCGTCGTTGGTGGCATGACCTCGCTGGCCGGCGCCGTCCTCGGTGCGCTGTTCCTGTTCGGTGCCCGGTGGTTCCTGGCCACCGAGTGGCAGTTCCTCGCGTCCGGCGTCGGGGTGCTCGCGGTGCTCCTGCTCGCGCCCGGCGGACTCGCCGGGCTCGTCTACGGCCTGCGCGACCGCGTGTTGCGTGCCGTCGCCACCCGGGCCGGCCTGGCGGTGGCCGGCTTCACCGCCCCGGCGGGCGCCGAGGTCGCGCGTCCCGCCGGCGCCGGACCCGCCGGCGGCGCGGGGGAGGGGGGCGCGGGCACGTCGACCGCCGCCGAGGGGGACGGGCGCGGTCGTGGGGGTGCCGAGGCGGACGGGCCCGGTCGTGGGGGCGCCGAGGCGGACGGGCCCGGTCGTGGGGGCGCCGCCGAGGGCGACGGGCCGACTGGCGGGGACGCCGGCACTGGCGGCGGTGACCCTGGTCGCGCCGGCGTCGGCGAGCACGACCACACCGATGTGGCGGCCGCT
>JAFGPU010000406.1 GCA_016936035.1 Acidimicrobiales bacterium | reverse complement strand
TCGCCGGCCAGCCGGTCGACCGCGGCGCGGTCGAGTGCGACCTGGTCGAGCGGCGCAGCGACGTCACCGCCGCTTGCCGGCGGACCGGCCTCCTCGAGGCCGGCCACGATCTCGTCGAGCGGTGTGTAGCGCCAGGCCTCGTCGCGGGGCCGGGGCAGGCCGTGGGCGGCCAGCCAGCCCCGGGCGCCGGGGTCGCCATCCGCCCCGGGTGGCAGCAGGCGGTCGAGCACCTCGGTGGCCGTCATGCCGACGCCACCGCCGGCTTGTAGCCCTCGGCCTCGAGCTCGTGCGCCAGGCGGTGGTCGCCGGAGCGGGCGATGCGCCCGCCCTGCAGCACGTGCACCCGGTCGGGGCGGACGAGCTCGAGCAGGCGGGGGTAGTGGGTGATGACGAGCATGGTCCGCTCGGGGCCGCGCATCCGCTCGATGCCGTCGGCCACGACCCGGAGCGCGTCGATGTCGAGCCCGGAGTCCGTCTCGTCGAGGATGGCGAGGCGCGGCTCGAGCATCGACATCTGCAGGATCTCGTTGCGCTTCTTCTCGCCGCCCGAGAAGCCGGCGTTGACCGACCGGCTGAGGAACGCGGGGTCGATGTCGAGGCGGGCCATGTGCGCCTTGGCCTCGGCGAGGAAGCCCATGGCGTCGAGCTCGTCGAGCCCCCGGGCCCGGCGCACGGCGTTGACGGCCGTGCGCAGGAAGTACATGTTGCCCACCCCGGGGATCTCGACCGGGTACTGGAAGGCGAGGAACACCCCGGCGGCGGCCCGCTCCTCGGGGGCGAGGGCGAGCAGGTCGGCCCCGTCGAGCGTGACGCGCCCGGTCACCTCGTAGCCCTCGCGGCCGGTCAGCACGTGGGACAGGGTGCTCTTGCCGGCCCCGTTGGGGCCCATGATGGCGTGGATCTCGCCGGCGCCGGCCTCGAGGTCGAGCCCGTCGAGGATCCGTCGGCCGGCGACCGACGCGGTGAGCCCGTCGATGCGCAGCATCAGCCGACGCTCCCCTCGAGGCTGACCCGCAGCAGCGCCTGGGCCTCGACGGCGAACTCCATGGGCAGCTCGTCGAACACCTCGCGGCAGAACCCGTTGACGATCATCGACGTGGCGTCCTCCTCGGTGAGCCCGCGTTGGCGGCAGTAGAACAGCTGGTCCTCGTTGACCCGGGTGGTCGAGGCCTCGTGCTCGACCTCGGCGGTGTCGTTGCGCACCTCGACGTAGGGGAAGGTGTGGGCACCGCACTCGCTGCCGATGAGGAGCGAGTCGCACTGGGTGTGGTTGCGGGCGCCGGTGGCCGACCGCAGCATCTTGACCAGGCCGCGGTAGGTGTTCTGCGCCCGGCCCGCGGAGATGCCCTTCGACACGATGGTGCTGGTGGTGTCGCGGCCGATGTGGATCATCTTCGTGCCGGTGTCGGCCTGCTGGTGGTTGGCGGTGACCGCCACCGAGTAGAACTCGCCGACCGACCCGTCGCCCTGCAGGATGACGCTCGGGTACTTCCAGGTGATGGCCGAGCCGGTCTCGACCTGGGTCCACGAGATCTTGGCCCGGGCGCCGGCTCGGCCCCGCTTGGTCACGAAGTTGTAGATGCCGCCCTTGCCCTCGGCGTCGCCCGGGTACCAGTTCTGCACCGTCGAGTACTTGATGGCGGCGTCGTCGAGGGCGACCAGCTCGACGACGGCGGCGTGCAGCTGGTTCTCGTCGCGCATCGGCGCGGTGCAGCCCTCGAGGTAGCTCACGCTGGCGCCCTCCTCGGCCACGATGAGGGTGCGCTCGAACTGGCCGGTCTCCGCGGCGTTCATGCGGAAGTAGGTGGACAGCTCCATCGGGCACGTGACGCCGGCGGGCACGAAGCAGAACGAGCCGTCGGAGAACACCGCCGAGTTGAGGGCGGCGAAGAAGTTGTCGCGGGGCCCGACCACCGAGCCGAGGTACTTGCGGACGAGGTCGGGGTGCTCGCGCACGGCCTCGGAGAACGAGCAGAAGATCACGCCCGCCTCGGCCAGGCGTTCCTTGAAGGTCGTGGCCACCGACACCGAGTCGACGATGGCGTCGACCGCGACCCCGGAGAGCCGCTCCTGCTCGGCCAATGAGATGCCGAGCTTGTCGAACATGGCCCGCACCTCGGGATCGACCTCGTCGAGGCTCTGGGGCGCGGGGCCCTTGGGCTTGGGGGCCGCCCAGTAGTGCATGTCCTGGTAGTCGATGGGCGGGTAGGTGACGTTGGGCCAGGCCGGCTCGTCGAGCGTGAGGAAGTGGCGGAACGCGCCCAGGCGCCAGTCGAGCAGCCACTCCGGCTCCTGCTTCTTGGCGGAGATGAGCCGCACCACGTCCTCGGTGAGCCCCTTGGGGGCGATGTCGGTGTCGAGGTCGGTGTGGAACCCGTAGGCATACTCGCGGTCGACCAGACCGTCGATGACGTCGCTCATGACGCTCCTCGTGGTGGATGTCCGCATTATGTCTATCAGATGCTAGAACTATCACCACAGCCCACGTTCGCCGTCAGCAGCGACAGGAGCACCGATGCGCGACGCCCCGCGACCCGCCCCCACCCGTGACCTCGACAGCCCCGACCAGATCGCCGAGCTGGTGCGGCGCTTCTACGGGGACGTCGCCCAGGACGACCTGCTCGGCCCCATGTTCAACGACGTCGCCCAGGTCGACTGGTCGGAGCACCTCCCCAAGCTGACGGCGTTCTGGTGCCGGGTGCTGCTCGGCATGCCCGGCTACGCCGGCAACCCCTTCCGGGCCCACATGCTGGTGCACGCCCAGCGGGCGTTCACCCCCGCGCACTTCGAGCGGTGGCTCAGCCTGTTCCACGAGACGCTCGAGCTGGGCTGGACCGGGCCGTATGCCGACCGGGCCGGTGAGGTGGCCGACAACGTGGCCCGGGTCCACAGCCAGCAGATCATCGGCCAGGAGGTCGAGCTGCCCGCCTGACCGGCCGCGAGGTGGCGGCCTACTCCGGGATCTTCTCCCACCACTGGCACCACCACTCGGCGCCCACGAGGATGCGCAGCTTCTGGTGCCAGCAGTACGAGATCTCGGCGGTGTTCTCCAGGTAGTACAGGCAGTTCTCGCACTTCTCGTTGCCCGACGGGTGGCCCTTGAGCACGGCGTTCTCGGCGAGGTGCCGCAGCTCGATCGACAGCTTCTCGTCGATCTCCTTCGGCTCCGGGTCGGGGATGACGTAGTCGGACATCAGTCGGTGCTTCCTCTCGTCGGCGAGTGATCGGAGTGCCAGATTGGCAGGTCGGTGGGGTGTCGTCGTAGATGGTGAGACCGGTTCGCCCACGCGTACCCGGCGGCGCGCCAGGTCAGCCACCCTCGAGGAAGCCGCTCAGGCGCTGCACCGCGTCGATGAACTCGTCGATCATCTCCTCCACGACCCGGCGGGTCGGGCGGACGCTGCGCATGCTGCCGACCACCTGGCCGACGAAGTAGGTGATCAGGTCGTTCCCGCCGGTGCCGGGCGTGCCGGCGACCCGCCCGATGCGCGACAGCGCCGGCCCCACCAGCAGCGGCTGGATGGGCATGGGCAGCGGGCCCGGACCGTCGTCGCGCTCCCACTCGTCGGTCCACGCCGTGCGCAGCATGCGGGCGGGTTTGCCGGTCAGCGACCGCGACCGGACGGTGTCGCCCAGGCCGGCGGCGAGGAACTTGGCCTGGATGAAGGGCGGCACCTCGGCCTCGGCCGTGGTCAGCCACACCGAGCCGCACCAGGCGCCGTCCGCGCCCAGCGCCATGCCCGCAGCGAGCTGGCGACCGTTGGCGATGCCGCCGGCGGCCAGCACGGGCCGGGGGCCGACGGCGTCGACCACCTCGGGCACCAGCACCATCGTCGCGATCTGGCCGGTGTGCCCCCCGGCCTCGGTGCCCTGGGCGACGATGATGTCGGCGCCGGCCTCGGCGTGGCGCTGGGCATGGTGCACCGTGCCGGCCAGGGCCGCCACCGGCACGCCGGCAGCGTGCGCCCGGTCGAGGAAGTGGGGCGGCGGCGGGCCGAGGGCGGACGCCACCAGCCGGGGCGCGTGGTCGAAGCACACGTCGAGCAGGGGCGCCATGCTCTTGGGGTCGACCCGCATGCCGCCGACGCCGCGCCCGGCCTCGCCGCCCTCCGGCAGCGGCGGCACGTCGTAGCGGGCCAGCAGGTCGTCGACCCAGCGCTTGTGCTCCTCGGGCAGCAACCCGGCCAGGCTGTCCCGGTCGAGGCCGCCCTCGTCAGCGCCGACGAACTTCTCGGGCACCAGCAGGTCGATCCCGTAGGGCCTGCCCTTGACCTGGTCCTCGATCCAGCGCAGGTCGATGTCGAGCTGCTCGGGGCTGTGGGCGACCGCGCCCAGCACCCCGCATCCGCCGGCGTTGGTGACCGCCGCGACCACGTCGCGGCAGTGCGAGAACGCGAAGATGGGCAGGTCGATGCCCACCAACTCGGTGGCGGCAGTGCGCACGTCAGCGCCCGATGGCCAGCGGCAGGCGGCGCGGGCCGCGCACCTGGCCGGGCGACCAGGTGACGGCGTCGGGGTCGGCCAGCGAGAACACCGGGAAGCGGCTCAGCCACGCCTCCAACGCCACGCGCAGCTCGAGCCGCGCGAGGTGCGAGCCCAGGCACCGGTGGATGCCGAGGCCGAAGGCCGAGTGGCGGTTGATCTCCCGGTCGATCACGACCCGGTCGGCGTCGTCGAACAGCTCGGGGTCGCGGTTGGCCGCCGGGAACGACAGCAGGATCCAGTCGTCGGCCTTCATCGGGCAGCCGTTCCAGTCCATGTCCTCCTTCACCAGGCGGGCCATGGTCACGGGGGCGTAGGCCCGGAGCAGCTCCTCCATGGCGGTGGGAAGGAGACCAGGCTCGGCCACCAGCCGCTCGCGGTCGGCGGGCGTGCGGGCCAGGTGCCACAGCGACGACCCGATGGCGCTCCAGGTGGTGTCGATGCCGGCCAGGAGCAGCAGCGCCATCGTGCCGCCGACGTGGGCCGGCTCGAGCTTCTCGCCGTCCATCTGGACGTCGATGAGGTAGGTGGTCAGGTCGTCGCGCGGGTGGGCGACGTGGTCCTCGATCTGGGCGCGCAGGTAGTCGAAGAGGCCCTGCATGGTCTCGAGCCGTTCCTCGGGCGGCTTGTTGACGCCCTCGAGCACGTCGTGCACGAAGCCCCGGAACACGTCCGCGTCCTGCCGGGGGAACCCGAGCATGTCGGCGATGACCCGCACGGGGATGTGCTGCGCGTACTCGGCCGCGGCGTCGACGACGTCGCGCCCCTCGAGCGCGTCGATCAGCTCGTCGCAGTAGGCGCGGGCGCCCGGCTCGAGGCGGGCGACGGCCTGGGGCGAGAACGCCGGCAGCAGCAGTCGGCGGGCCCCGTGGTGGAAGGGCGGGTCGGACGAGATGGGCGGCGCCCCGCCGACCGGGGCCATCTCCTTGGGAGGCCGGTAGTTGGTCACGATGATCGAGCGCGACGAGAACCGGTCGGTGTCGTACGCGATCGCGGCGACGTCCTCGTGGCGCGTCGGCAGCCAGGCGCCGCCGTAGCGCTCGGTGTGCGCCACGGGACACCGCTCACGCAGCTCGGCGATGATCGGGTACGGGTCGGCGGCCCACACCTCGGACGTGTGGTCGAAGTCGGTCGCCCAGTCGGTGACCGCGCCCTCGATGACCTCGTTGGCGACGCCCTGGGACCCGTCGTCCGTGCTCACGTCGCATCCTCCTCGAGGCTGATGGCCTGCTCGGGGCAGTTCAGGACGGCCTTGCGGGCGGCCTCCTCCAGGCCCGGGGGCACCGTGCCGTCACCGATCTCGACGCTGTTGCCGATCTCGTCGGGCTCGAACAGCTCGGGCGCCAGGCTGTAGCAGCGTCCGTGCCCCTGGCAGCGTTCCTGGTCGACGTGCACCTTCATGGCGGACCTCCGGGGTGTGTCGGTGGGGGCAGGTCGGGATGGCGCTGGCGATCGCGGCCGCAGGGCGTCGCCGAGACGCGCCACGAAGGCCGCCCACTCGTCCGCGTCCACGGCGGGCAGGCCCGTCCCGCGCAGCAGGATCGAGCCCAGCAGCAGCATCAGGCAGTAGCGGCTGACGACCTCGGGCGAGAGCTCGGGGTCGAAGGTGCCCTCCGCCTGGCCGTCGCGGATGACGCCGGCCAGCCAGTCGTGGCGGTCGCGCAGGTGGCCGCCCATCATCCCGGCGACCTCGTCGTCGCGTCGGGCGGCGACCAGCGCCTCGACCACGAGGGCGCCGTGGTCGGCGGGCCGCTCGATGAGCCCCCGGCCGAGCAGCACGAGCAGGTCGACCACGGTGCTGTCGGGGTCGTCGAGGAACAGCGAGGCCAGCTCGGTGGAGCCGTGGTCGCGCAGCGCCTCGGCCAGCAGCTCGGCCTTCGACCCGAAGTGGGTGTAGAGCGCGCCGTTGCTGACGCCCGCCGCGCCGGCGATGTCGGCGACGCGCGTGCCCTCGAACCCCTGCGACTCGAACGCGGCGGCCGCCGCCTGCAACAGCCGCTGGCGCGTCTCCGCCGCGGTCACCCCCGTGATGCGACCCACCCACGCTATTAAACGACCGTTCATTCACCCGGGTCAAACGGCAGAAGGCGGGACCTTCGGCTCTGCCCCGGGCGACGTCCGGACGGTACCGTGCGACCAGCAGATCTCCCGCCGACAGGAGGGTTCTGGCCATGGCCTCGACGCAACCCCTGCGCGACGAGCACGCCGAGCTCACGCCCCACATCGCGGCGCTGGCGGCGGCGGGCGACGCGGTCGGCCGCCACGACCTCGACGACCTTCGGGCCAAGGTCGACGCGTCGTACGACTTCCTGACGACCCAGCTGATACCGCACGCCGGCGCCGAGGACCGCGCGCTGTACCCGGTCGTCCAGCGCGTGCTGGGCGCGCCCGAGGCCACGGCGACGATGAGCCGCGACCACGTGGAGGTCGACCGGCTGACCGCCCAGCTCGGAGCGCTCCGGGCGCGGTTGGCCGCGACCGGCGACGTCGACGGTGAGCTTGCCGACGACCTGCGCCGGGTGCTCTACGGCCTGCACGCGCTGGTGTCGGTGCACTTCGCCAAGGAGGAAGAGGTGTACCTGCCGATGCTCGAGGCCCGCCTGACCGACGCGGAGGCGCACGAGATGTTCGCGGCGATGCACGGCGACCACGAGCACCACGAGCACCACGAGCACCACG
>JAFGPU010000405.1 GCA_016936035.1 Acidimicrobiales bacterium | reverse complement strand
GGATCGGGCACGGGCGCGTTGACGCCGACCGCGTCGAGCGCGGCCTCGAACGGCGCATCGTCCGCGCCCGGGGTGGCGCCGAGCGGGGTCTCGTCGGGCCGGGTCACGACCGCACCTCCACCGCGTCGTCGGCACCGGGATCTGCGTCGCCGCCGCCGGCGGCGGGCCGGACCTCGGCGCGGCCGGTTGGCGTCGCATCCTCGCCCGCCTCGGCGCGCTCGGCGATGTCGCCCGCCGCGGCGAGCACCGTCTCGGGAGGCGGCTCGTCGGGGACGTCGTCGTCGACCCGCACGTCGGCCAGCAGGCTGGGCACGACGAGCCCCCGCCGGGCGGCGATCTTGCGCAGCGCACCGTCGCGCAGGTCGGCCAGCACGCCGCCGAACCCGGCCGGGAACACGAGCAGCACCAGCAGCAGCCCGGCGCCGGTGGCGAGGAACTGCCACTCGTTCGGCAGGAAGAAGTCGACGCTGTGCACGTAGGTCGCGCCCAGCAGGGCGCCCGGGAGCGAGCCCAGCCCGCCGATCACGACCATGGTGAACAGCTCGAGGCTGCGCTGGGGCAGGAACGGCTCGGCGTTGAGTCCGGTCTGCTGGTGGACGTACAGCGCCCCGGCGACGGCCGCCAGGAAGCCCGACAGGGCGAACGCGGCCAGGCCCGAGCGGGTGGCGTCGATGCCGTAGGCCCGGGCTGCCCGCTCGTTCTCGCGGATGGCGATGAGCACCCGGCCGGTGCGGCTGCGGCGGAGGCCGACCACCATCAGCAGCGCCAGGGCGAGCACCGCCAGGCACGCGTAGAACATGGCCGCCTCGCCGGCCAGCTCGATGCCGAGAAGCGTGCCGCGGTCGATGCGCCGACCCGGCAGCCAGTCGCGGAAGATCGTGCGGTTGAGCAGGTAGGACGAGACGAACAGGCCGAACGCCAGGGTGCTGACCGCGAGCGTGAGGCCGCCGCGCCGCAGCGCCGGGTAGCCGACGACCACCGCGGCGACGCCGCCGATCAGGCCCGCCACCAGCATGGCGACCGCCAGGTCCCAGCCGCGGTGGTCGGTGAGCGCCCCGCCGACGGCGGCGCCGACGCCGACGAACGCCATGTGCCCGAGGCTGACCTGACCCGACCAGCCGGTGAGCACCACCAGCGACGCCGCGACGACGCCGAAGATCACGATGATGGTCGCCAGGTTGAGCCGGCTGGTCGACAGCCATGCCGGCAGGGTGAGCACGAACGCCCCGATGACGGCCCACAGCCCGGCACGGCCCCAGATCACTTCGGGTAGGCGCCGCATCTCGCGGGGCACGGGGCGGATCTCGCGGATGGCCTGCCAGGTGGCCGACGAGCCGGTGTCGACCCGCCCGGTGCCGCCGCGCCGCGTGACGAGCAGGCCGACGAGCACGATGCCGAACAGGACCGCGTCGTTGTAGGCCTGCCGGTTGCCGGCCTGGAAGGTCATGGACTGGTCGACGATGCCGAGGCCGATCGCCGCGGCGGCGATGGAGGTGAAGCGTTCGAACCTGCCGAACACCGCGGCCGCGAGCGCCTGGACGAGGAAGGTGGGAGCCAGCACCTCGCCGATGGGCAGGCCGACCGCGCCGGCCCGCAGGTACATGGCCAGGAAGGCCAGCACCGAGGCCACCACCCACACGACGGTGTGGAGGCGCTTGACGGGGATGCCCAGCGTGAACGCCCGGTCCGCGCGCTCGGCCGCGCCCACGATGGCGATGCCGATGGTCGACCGTTGCAGGAACAGCGCCAACGCCAGCAGGCACACGGGCACGACGATCATCGTGAAGATGTCGTTGGCGTTGAACGTGGTGCCCCCGAAGTGCCACGTGGCGTCGAACGGCTGGGGCAGCCTGGTGCCGAACGAGGTGTCGCCCCACGCCCGGGGCAGGAACAGCGCGGCCCCGGCGAGCAGCTGCGACAGGCCGATGGTGGCGACGGTCAGCACGAGCCGGGGGGCGTTGAAGAAGCGGCGGATGATCAGGCCCTCGACGAGCACCCCGAGCACCACGGCGGCGGCGAGGCCGGCGACGAGCCCGAACCAGTAGCTCCACCCCCAGGCCACGACGAGCATCACGCCGAGCACGGCCGGGACGGCGCCCAGGTCGCCCTGGGCGAAGTTCACGATGCGGTTGGCCCGGTAGACGAGCGCGATGCCGAGGGCGATGAGGGCGATGCGCCCGCCGACCAGGGCACCGTTGAGGACGATGCCCCACGGCGCCGGGTACACCACCTGCTGGAACACGAGGAGCGCGGCGAGGGGCGCGAGGAAGGCCAGGCGGCCGGGCAGCGCGGCAAGATCGCTGCGGCGGGTGCGATCGATGGCGGCGGACGTCATCGCACGTGTCTCCCCTCGGATGTGAGTCGGCGTGTCAACCCGACGGCGCGGTGTCCGCGGGCGTGTTCGTGGCGGGTGCGGGGGCGTCGGTGGCGGCCGGCGCCCAGGCACCGATGAAGGCGAGGACCATGTCGCGCACCTGCGCGACGGCCTCGTCGACGGTCAGGTTCTGCGAGCTGCGGAGCGATTCCCAGGTCATCGAGTTGGTGGCGATGTCGAGCGCCGTGAGCAGGCGATCGCGGCCGGCGTCGCCGGCGAGGGCGAGCTCGGGCGCGAAGCACGCCTTGACCTCGGCGCGCAGGGCCTGGCGCGCCGTGCTCACGGCCTGCTGCAGCACGGGCGAGAACGGCGCCTGCAGCAACGCCGCGCGCCGGACGCCGGCGCCGAACTCGTGGATGCGGGCCCGGCGAACCATGAAGGCGTCGAGCCGGCACCCGAGGTCGCCCTCGAGGACCATGGGCGGGAGCGCCTCGAGCATGCGTTCGGCGTGCCGGTGGCTGGCGGCGACGAACAGGGCCTCGAGGTCGTCGAAGTGCACGTAGAGCGAGCGCAGCGACACGCCCGCCTCGGCGGCGATGTCGCGGGCCGTGGGCCGCAGGTTGCCGCGTTCGTTGAGCGTCAGCAGCGCGTCGACCACCGACGCCCGGGTGCGGGCCGCGCGCGTGAGACGACCGTCTCGCTGATCGGACGCCCCCTTCGCCTCGGCCGCGTCAGGCGACGCCGCTGTGACGGATGTCTCATCCACAGCGCAGCACCGTAGAGATTTTTCACAACCTGTGCAATAGGGGCGCGCCGACTGTCATGAAGTTGTGCTCGGGTTCACGTCCCGGTGTTCCAGGGCCGCTCTGCGCGACGCACCACCGGTGCCGACCGGTGCCCTCAGGCGAGCTCCGCGAGCCGCTCCAGGACCCGGCGGTGGGCGTCGAACGCGGGGGCGCCCCGGAGCACGAACCGGATGCGCCGCACCGTGCGAGCCCCGGCCGCGGCGGCGGTGACGGCGGCCAGGGCCACCTCGGCGGCCTCGTCGACCGGGTAGCCGAACACGCCCGTCGAGATGGCGGGCACGGCCACCGACTCGACGCCCTGCTGCTCGGCGAGCTCCAGCGCGGACCGGTAGCACGAGGACAGCAGGTCGTCGGCGGGCTCGTCGCGGCCGTGGACCGGTCCGAGGCAGTGGATGACGTACCGGTTGGGCAGCCGGTGCGCACCGGTGACGACGCACTCGCCCGGGCGGATCGGGGCCAGCGGCGCGCACTCTTCGGCCAGTCCGGGACCGGCGGCCCGGTGGAGGGCGCCTGCGACGCCGCCACCCGGCACGAGCTGGGCGTTGGCGGCGTTGACGACCGCGTCGATGCCGGCCTGGGCGGCGATGTCGTCACCCTCGACCAACTCGACCACGACGCCGTGCACCGTTCGCTCGTAGCTGCTCGTCATGTCCGCGACCTCCGGCGATGGCGATCACGCTCAGTGTGGCCGGTGTCGTCGATGCATGCCGTCACCGAGGTGGCACCGCGCCGATGCGCGGTCGCCGAGCGATGCGGAGCTGCCGCGTCAGCGGCCACTAGGGTCCGACCGATGGTCAGCACGGACAGGGCAGAGAAGGACGACAGCCAGCCGCGTGCGTCCGAGGCCCGCTGGTACCTCGCCGCCGTCGTCGTCGCGCTCCTCTTCGGCGGTGTCGCCGTGTACGCGATGGTCACGCCGTTCGACGACTGGGTCCCGCTCGACGGCGCGACGCAGGCCCCGATGGCCCGTCCCGGTGGAGAAGGCGCCGAGCCCGTCGATCCGAACCAGCTGCCGCACTCGGCCCGGTTCCAGTGCTCGGCACCCTTCGGTGGGGACGAGTCGGCCGTCGCGAGCCCGGAGGCCGTCGACGCCCTCGAGCTCCAGGGCCTGCAGCGTGAGCCGTGCGCCAGCATCCGGCGGCAGTACCGGATGATCGGCATCGTCGACCTGGTCGCGGTCGCAGCGGTGCTGGCCGTCGTGTTCGTGGTGCACCGGCGACGGCGCGACCGCGACCTCGTCGCCGACGCGCCCGGCATCTAGGGCCCTGGCCAGGGCACTAGCTCGACGACACCGCCCGGCGGCGCGCCTCGGCGAGGTGGAGGTGCTCGTCGACCGCCGCCAGCACCTCGGCCTCGTCGCCCTGGCGCAGCGCTGCCAGCAGCCGCTGGTGCTCGGCGACGATGTCGTTCCAGTCGGGGTAGTCGGCCTCGAGCGCCACGAAGCACAGCCGCGTCTCGGCGACCAGCGTGTCGTACATGCGGGCCAGGCGCCGGCTGCCGGAGGCCGCGACGAGCGTCTCGTGGAACGACAGGTCGAGGTCGGCCAGGCGGCGCCACGACGTCCGCCCGCTCGCCGCGCTGGCCATCCGGTCGACGAGGCCCTCCAGCGCGGCGAGGACCTCGGCGTCGCCGGCGCGCACCACCTCGGCGGCGGCAGCGCGCTCGACCGCGGCGCGGGCGACGTAGATGTCGGCGACGTCCTCCGCGTCGAGCGTGACCACGAACACGCCGCGGTAGCGCTCGGCCACCAGCAGTCCCTCCTGGATGAGGCGCTGCATCGCCTCCCGCACCGGCCCCCGGCTCACGCCCAGCTGCTCGGCGAGGGCGACCTCGGCCAGCTGGGTGCCCGGCGTGAGCGTGCCGTCGACGATGCGCTCGCGGAGCTCGTCGACGATGACGTCGGTGGTGGGGCGCCGGTCGATGGGCGCCAGGCTGCGGATGGCGTCGGGCATGCGGTCATCCTCTCCTCGACGGGGCCACCCCGTCGGGTCGTATGATTGTAGACAATACGTGCCCGCCTACGAGAGGACCGGACCCGGCCGTGCACCCCATCGTCGCCGTCATCGTCGCCGCCGGCGAACCACGCCCGCCCGGCCTCGACGAGGCCGACACCCTGGCGGAGGTGCGGGTGGCCGACGACGCCGACTCGCTGCGCCGGGCCCTCGACGACGGCGCCGAGGTCCTGGGCGTGTGGGACTTCCGCACCACGCTGGTGCGCGACCTGTGGCCGTCGGCCACCGCGGTGCGCTGGGTCCACGCGGCGTCGGCCGGCGTCGACGCCGTGCTGCTGCCCGAGGTGACGGCGTCGGGGGTGACGGTCACCAACACCCGCGGCCTGTTCGACCGGGGCATCGCCGAGTTCGTGCTGCTCGCCACCCTGGCCTTCGCCAAGGGCCTGCCGCGCACGCTCGAGCTGCAGCGGCACCACACCTGGCAGCACCGTGACAGCGAGAGCGTCGAGGGCCGGCGCATGGTCGTGGTGGGCGCAGGATCGATCGGCCGGCAGGTGGCACGCCTGGCCCGGGCCGTGGGCCTGCGCGTCAGCGGCGTGGCCCGCGCGGCTCGCCCGGACGACCCCGACTTCGACGAGGTCGCCGCGGCGGGCGACCTGCACCGCGTGCTGGGCGACGCCGACGTCGTCGTCGTCACCGCGCCGTTGACGCCCGACACCGCGGGCATGTTCGACGACGCCGCGTTCGCCGCCATGCCACCGGGGGCGCGCCTCGTCAACGTCGGCCGCGGCGAGATCGTCGACGAGGCCGCGCTCGTGCGGGCGCTCTCGTCGGGGCGGGTGGACGGCGCGGCGCTCGACGTGTTCGCCACCGAGCCCCTCCCGCCCGACAGCCCGCTGTGGGACCACCCCGGCGTCATCGTCTCGCCGCACCAGGCCGGCGACGTCGTCGGATGGCGCACGGCGCTCGCCGACGCGTTCGTCGCCAACCTGCGGCGCTACCTCGCCGGCGAGCCGTTGCACGACGTCGTCCACGCGCCGGCGGGCACCGCCGCCGCAGAGAGGGCCCTCCCGTGACCGACATCCACAACCTGACCGCCACCGAGCTGCTCGACCGCTTCGCCGACCGGTCGCTGTCGCCCGTCGAGGCGGCCGAGGCGTGCCTGGCCCGCATCGACGAGCTCGACGGCGCGGTCAACGCCTTCTGCGTGGTCGACCCCGACACCGCACTGGCCAGCGCCCGTGACGCCGAACGGCGCTGGCAGCGGGGCGAACCGGCCGGGCTCGTCGACGGCGTGCCGGTGGCGGTCAAGGACGTGTTCCTCACCCGCGGGTGGCCGACACGCCGGGGTTCGCAGCTGGTCGACCCCGACCAGCCCTGGGAGGACGACAGCCCGGTGGTCAGCGCGCTCCGGCGCCACGGGGCCACCCTGGTGGGCAAGACGACGACCCCCGAGCTGGGCTGGAAGGGCGTCACCGACTCGCCCGCCACCGGCGTCACCGGCAACCCCTGGGACCCGGCGCGCACGGCCGGCGGCTCGAGCGGGGGCAGCGCCGCGGCGGTGGCGCTGGGCATGGCGCCCCTGGCCCTCGGCACCGACGGGGGCGGCTCGATCCGCATCCCCGCCGGGTTCTCGGGCGTCGTCGGCCACAAGCCGACCTACGGCGTCGTGCCGCTCTGGCCCGTCAGCCCGTACGGCACCCTCGCCCATGCCGGCCCGATGACCTGGACGGCGGCCGACGCCGCGCTGATGCTCGACGTGCTGGCCGAGCCCGACCCCCGCGACTGGACGCAGCTCGCACCCGCCGGCCCCTTCCGCACGCACCTCGGCGCGGGCGTGACGGGCCTGCGCATCGCCTTCAGCCCCACCCTCGGCTGGGTCGACGTCGACCCGGAGGTGGCCCGCATCGTCGGTGACGCCGTCGGGGTGCTCGAGCAGCTCGGCGCCCACGTCGAGCAGGCCGACCCCGGCTTCGACGACCCGGTCGAGGTGTTCTCGACGCTGTGGAACACCGGCGCCGCGGCCGCCACCGCGTCGGCCCCCGCGGCCGAGGTGTCGCTCATGGACCCCGGCCTGGTCGAGATCATCGAGGACGGCCGGCGCCGCACCGGTGTCGAGGTGGTGCAGGCGACGGTGCGCCGCGGCGAGCTCGGCGTGCTCATGGGCCGGTTCCACGAGCGCTACGACCTGCTGGTCACGCCGACGTTGCCGCTGGCGGCCTTCGAGGCCGGTCGCGAGGTGCCGGCGGGCTGGCCGCAGCGACGGTGGATGTCGTGGACCCCGTTCTCGTACCCGTTCAACCTCACCCAGCAGCCGGCGGCCTCGGTCCCCTGCGGCTTCACCGCCGGCGGGTTGCCGGTCGGGCTGCAGATCGTCGGACCGCGGCACGCGGACGCCCGGGTGCTGCAGGCCGCCCACGCCTACCAGAGCGCCCGCCCCCTCACCGACCTCCGTCCCACCTGATCCGAGGAGCACCAGTGGACCAGACCCCGATCCGCCTCGCCGGCGAGCTCGTCACGACCGCGGCGTCCGTCCCGGTCACCAACCCGTTCGGTCACGAGACGGTGGCCGAGGTGCCGCTCTGCGGCGAGGCCGAGGTCGACCGCGCCTGCACGGCGGCCGCCGCCGCGCTCGCCCGCGACGACTTCCCCCAGCACGCCCGGGCCCGCGTCCTCGAGGTGGCGGCCGACCTCGCCCGGTCACGCACCGAGGATCTCGCTCGCACGATCAGCCGCGAGTCGGGCAAGCCGATCCGCACGGCCCGGGCCGAGGCCGGGCGGTGCGTCGACACGCTGACGTTCGCCGCGGTCGAGGCCCGGCGCCTGTCGGGCGAGCTGCTGCCCATGGAGGCGTCGGTCTCCGGCGCCGGCAAGCTCGGCTTCGCCCTGCGGGTCCCCCTCGGCGTCGTCGCAGCCATCACGCCGTTCAACTTCCCGCTCAACCTCGTGGCCCACAAGGTGGCGCCGGCGGTGGCCGCCGGCTGCCCCGTCGTGCTCAAGCCGGCGCCGCAGGCGCCCCTGTCGGCCCTGGCGCTCGTCGAGCTGCTCATCGACGCTGGCCTGCCCCCCGACTGGGTGTCGGTGGTGACCGACGCGGGCAAGGAGGCCGGCGCCCCGCTCGTCGCGCACGAGGTGCCGCGCATGGTCACCTTCACCGGCAGCGCGCCTGTCGGGTGGTCGATCGCGGCCGCCGCCCCCCGCAAGAAGGTCGCGCTCGAGCTGGGAGCGAATTCGCCGGTGATCGTCGAGCCCGACGCGGACGT
>JAFGPU010000404.1 GCA_016936035.1 Acidimicrobiales bacterium | reverse complement strand
GACGACGCGGCGCTGCGGGTGGCGCTGTCCGATCCCGACGGGTTCGAGCAGGCGTGCCGGGCGCTACCGGGCCCGGCCCAGTTCTTCACCGCGGGGCCGCTCGACCCGGTCGGCGGCGTGCGCCCGATGGGCGGCCTGCTCAACCGCCTGCGCCGCTTCGTCGATGCCGAGGGCAGGCCGACGGTGGTGGGCTTCCACGCCGTGGGCGACGCGCACACCTGCACCAACCCGCTCTACGGCCGGGGGTGCTCGCTCGCGCTGGTGCAGGCGGTCCTGCTGGCCGACGCGGTCGCCGACCACCCGGGCGACGCCGTGGCCCGGGCGGTGGCCTACGAGGCGGGATGCGCCCGCGAGGTCGAGCCCTGGTTCGACCTCGCGGTGCAGACCGACCAGATGGGCGCCGACCCGACGGGCGTCACCAGCGCGCCCGGTGGCGGCGCCTCGGCGAACCCGCAGGCCAAGGCCATGGCCGCCGTCTTCGCCGCCGGGGCCACCGACCCGGTCATCGGGCGGGCGCTGGCCCGGCTGTGGAACATGCTCGACCGGCCCGCCGACCTCGCCACCCAACCCGACGTGGTCGCCCGCATGGCCCAGGTCATGTCCGATCCCGACGCGTACCCGCCACCCCCGCGCGTCGGGCCCACCCGCCGAGAGCTGCTCGCGCTGCTCGGCGCACCCGAGGAGGCCGCCACCCATGCCTGACCCGACCCGTCCCAGCGATCCCCCCTTGACGCGCCGGCGCACCGTCGGGCGCGACGGCGTCGAGCTGAGCGTGCTCGACGCCGGTGAGGGGTTCCCCGTGGTGCTCGCCCACGGGTTCCCCGAGCTGGCGTACTCGTGGCGCCACCAGATCCCCGCGCTGGCGGCGAGGGGCAACCGGGTGCTCGCGCCCGACCAGCGCGGGTACGGGCGGTCGACCCGCCCGGAGGCCGTCGAGGAGTACGACATCCTCCACCTCACCGGCGACCTGCTGGGCCTGCTCGACGACATCGGCGAGGACCGGGCGGTGTTCGTGGGCCACGACTGGGGCGCGATGGTCGTGTGGCAGCTGGCCGTGATGGCCCCCGAGCGGGTGGCGGGCGTCGTGGGCATGAGCGTGCCGTTCCTGCCACGCGCGCCGATGCCGCCCACCCAGCTGATGCGCCAGGTCATGGGCGACTCGTTCTTCTACATGCTCTACTTCCAGCAGCCCGGGGTCGCCGACGCCGACCTGGGGCGCGACCCGGCCACCACCATGACCCGCATGCTGGCCGGGCTCACCAAGGTCGGACGTGCCGACGCCGCGGCGTCCGCCGCGCTGGCGGACGACGGCCGGGGCTTCGTCGACCGGCTGCCCGAGCCCGACGGCCTGCCCGACTGGCTCACCCGGGACGAGCTCGACCACTACATCGAGGAGTTCACCCGCACCGGCTTCACCGGCGGCATCAACTGGTACCGCAACCTCGACCGCAACTGGGAGCTGACCGCGCACCTCTCCGGGGCGACGGTCGACGTGCCCGCCATGTTCATCGGCGGCCGTGACGACCCTGTGCTCGCGATGTCGCCACCGTCGGTCATGGAGGGGTGGCTCACCGACGATCGGGGCACCGTGCTGATCGACGGGGCCGGGCACTGGGTACAGCAGGAGAAGCCCGACCAGGTCAACGCCGCCCTCGTCGACTTCGTCGACGCCGTCCGTGGCGACAGGGCCTGACCGGGGGCCGCGATCGTCCGTCGGCGGGTCAACCCGGCGCGGTCCGCGGTCTCGCAACCGCCTCGTGTCACAATCGATAGGACGTTCGGCACTGGGAAGTTCGGCGCTCACGACCGAGAGTGAGGGCCAGCGGTCCAGGAGGGTCGTGCCGATGCCCGTCTTCATCAGCCACGTCGAGGAGAACGCCGACACGGCGGAAGCGATCGGGCGGGGACTGCGGGACAACGGCTACGAGCCGTGGACCTACGAGAGCGACACGCTGCCGGGCCCGACCTACCTCTCGCAGGTCGTCGACGCGATCGAGCACGCGAGCGCCCTCATCCTCATCATCTCGCCCGCGTCCTTGGGCTCACACCAGGTCGCGCGCGAGATCGAGGTGGCGCACGAGCTCGACCGGCCGATCATCCCGGTGCTGAAGGGCATCAGCCACGAGAAGTTCATCCAGCGGCGGCCCGAGTGGCGACTGGCTCTGGGGGCGTACACCTCCATCGCTGTCCCGGCGGGCGGGGTGGGACCGATCATCCCCAAGATCGTGGGCGGCCTGCAGGCCCTCGGGGTCAGGCCCGACCAGGCGGCGGCGGGTGGTGGCCCACTTCCGCCCCCACCGCCGGCCGCGAGGCCGCAGGGCGTGCTCGACCGAGCCCGGACGCGGCCCTGGAACCTGGTGATCGTCGCGCTGATCGCCGTGGTCGTGATCGGTGTCGTCGCTGCGCTCGTCACCACCTCGGGAGGCGACGACGGCGAGGTGGCGACCGACGCGACCGATGCGCCGGCGGGCGAGGATGCGCCGGCGAGCGGCGACGAGCCGGCGGCCTCCGGCAGCGCCGGTCAGCTCGAGGGTGCCGTGGAGGTCGAGCCGACGACCGTCGGCGCCGGCGACGAGATCACGGTGACCTACTCGATCACCAACACCTCTGACGGCGCGATCGAGGCGGCGACGACGGAGCTCACGGTCCTGATCGGCGCCGATCCGCTGGTGACCGGCGTCGTCCTCGCCGACATCAGCGCGGACATCGCCCCGGGGGCCACGATCGAGGACTCGTTCGCCACCACCGAGCACGGCGTCGAGTTCGGCGATCAGACGGTCGCCATCACGCAGGGGCGACGAGTTCCCGGGGGCACGACCGACGTCCAGGTCGTGGCGGAGGCACCGATCACCATCGAGGGCTGAGCTGCGCAGGCGCCCGGCGGCGCAGCCGTCACCCCGGCTGGCGCTCGGGGCTCCGCGCGGACTGGATGGCGAAGGCCAGCGGGTCGGCGAAGCGGGTGACGAGCGGGCCGGCCGTCGCCAGCAGGAGGACGTAGGCGGCGGCCAGGGGACCGAGGTCGGCGTCGACCCCACCCCCGATCGCCAGGCCGGCGAGGATGATCGAGAACTCACCCCGGGCGATGAGCACCGTGCCGGCGCGGAGCCGGCCGGGCAGGCCGATGCCCGACCGGCGTGCCGCCCACCAGCCCGTCGCCACCTTCGTCAGCGCCGTGAGCAGGGCCAGCCCCGCGGCGGCGGGCAGCATCGGCACCATCGTCGACGGGACGATCTCGAGCCCGAAGAACAGGAAGAACACGGCAGCGAACAGGTCGCGCACGGGCAGCAGCACGACACGGGCGGTCTCGGCCGCCGGACCCGAGAGCGCGATGCCGACGAGCAGCGCCCCCACGGCCGCCGGCGCGTGGATCTGCTCGGCGGTGCCGGCCACCAGCAGGCCGGCGCCGACGACGGTCAGCAACAGCAGCTCGCCGGACGCGTGGAAGACGATGCGACTCAGGTGGTCTCCCCAGCGCAGGGTGACGAGGAACGCGGCCGCCACGGCGAGCGCCGCGATGACGATGTCGGTGGTCGTCTCGACCACCCCCGAGGCCACCAGCAGGCCCGCCCCGACGGGCAGGAACACGGCCATGGCCAGATCCTCGGTGATGAGCACCGACAGCACGGCCGGCGTCTCGCGGTTGCCGATCCGGCCCAGCTCGCCGAGCACCTTGGAGACGATGCCCGACGACGAGATGTAGGTGATGGCCCCGAGGAAGAACGCGCCGGTGGCGCCGAAGCCCAGCACGAGGCCGGCGACGACCCCCGGCGTCACGTTCAGCACGAGGTCGACCAGGCCCGCGGCACGGTTGGCGCGGAGGTTGCCGAGGAGCTCGCGGCCCGAGTACTCCAGTCCGAGCACCAGCAGCAGCAGGACGACGCCGATCTGGGCACCGATCTCGATGAACTCGCGCGTGGCGGTGAACTCGAGCGGCGTGCCCTCGCCGACGAGGAGGCCGGCCACGAGGTACAGCGGGATGGGCGAGATGCCGAGGCGCCCGGCGAGGCGGCCCGCGACGGCCAGCAGCAGCAGGACGCCGCCGAGCTCGACCAGCACGGTGGCCGCGTCGATGCTCGCTGCTGCCACCGTCACGTTCGGTTCGGCCGTGTCACGTTCGACCCTGCCGTGTCACGTTCGGCTCAGGAGCGCGGCCGTGGCGGTGATGCCCTCCGGGGTGCCGACGACCACGACGGTGTCGTCGGCGAGCAGGCCGAACTCGGGTCCGGGTGCCGGGTAGGCGTCCTCGTCCCGCAGGACGGCGACGATCGACACCCCCGTGCGCGTGCGCACCCCGGCGTCACCGATGGTGCGGCCGGCGAACGGGGACGAGGGCGGGATCGGCAGCCAGTCGATCGCCAGACCCTCCACCCGCTGCTGCACCTGGGCGAGGCTGGTGGTGAGCTGGGTGCCGCCCAGCAGGTCGGCGACGACCTTGCCCTCCTCCGGGGTGAGGCTCATCTCGGCCTGGACGGCGTCGGGGTCGCGCTGGCTGTAGTGCAGCAGGTCCCGTCGACCCGAGCGGTGGGCGAGCACCCCGATGCGCTGGCCGCTCTCGAGGTCGAGCTCGTAGCGCACGCCCACCCCGGGGACCGGTGTCTCACGAACCGTCGTCACCCGATGATCATGGCAGCCCCGCAGGCCGCAGCGGCGGTGATCGGACGCCGCTCCGCCGGATCAGACCATGACCCCCACGTTCGCCTCGCGGTGCTCGGTCATGAAGCGCACCAGGTTGGGCAGGTGCTCGGGCACCGGGGGGCACGCGATGCCGCTGCCGGCCAGGTCGCGTTCGGTGGCGGTGGTGTCGTAGTGGGTGGGGTGGGCGAAGTACTCGACCGCGCTGGCGGGGATGCCGACGAAGCGCTCGAGGGGCTCGATGTGGGCGAGCGCCCACGCGGTGAGCCGCCGGGGGAGCGGCACGCGGATGCCGCGGCGGTGCACGGCGCGCAGCATCTCGTCGATCAGCTGGTCCACCGTGAGCGGGCGGGGGTCGGCGAGCTGGTAGGTGCGCCCGGTAGACGTGTCGAGGCCCGACAGGTGGTCGATGGCGTCGATGACGAAGTCGGACGGCACCATGTTGAACCGCACCATCGTCGGGTCGCCGACGAGAGGGACGACGGCCCAGTTGCGGGGTTGGCGCACCAGCCACTGCAACAGGAAGTACGGGCCGTCGAACTTCTGCGTGTCGCCGGTGCGCGAATCGCCTACGACGATGGCGGGGCGGTACACCGAGGTCGGCATGCCGCCGTCGCGGGCCTGGGCCACCTCGACCTCGGCGAGGAACTTCGTCTCCTCGTAGTAGTTGTTGAACGACTGGCCGACGTCGAGGTCGTCCTCGCGGTAGGGGCCGCAGTGCCGGCCGCTGACGTAGCAGGTGCTCACGTAGTGGTGGCGGCGCAACGAGGGGCAGTCCTCGGCGAAGCGCAGGATGTTGCGGGTGCCCTCGACGTTGACGCGCATGCCCACGTCGCGGGGGACGCTCAGGTCGTACACGGCGGCGAGGTGCCAGATCTCGGTGGTCCTCGCGGCGAGGCGGTTGCTGTCGTCGATGCCGAGCCCGGGCGCGGTCAGGTCGCCGCCCACGAGCTCGATGCGCCCGGCCAGCTGGGGCTCGGCCTGCTCGAGCGCCGCGACCCGTTCCTTGGCGAGGGCCTCGAACTTCGGCTG
>JAFGPU010000403.1 GCA_016936035.1 Acidimicrobiales bacterium | reverse complement strand
GGTGTTCGAGTGCCGCAACCTGCGCCAGCTCGAGCGCTTCGTCGACCACCTCGTCTGAGGTCCGCCTGCACCGACCGGTCCCGGTGGCGGGACGGCGGGCGCGATCGTGCGGGAACCACAGGGGCGGGCGGGGCCTCGGTCACGCCCGCCCCGGATCTTCCTCCGGATGCGGTCGCCCCCGCTGCAAGGGGTCTGCAAGCGCCGTACGAGCGGGCGGGTCGATGCTGGTGGCATGTTCCCCAGGGCGGATGCGGCATCCAGGACCGGGCCGGTGCGACGGGCACGGGGCGTGGGATCCGGCGCGCGCGCAGCCGTCGTCCGAGCGCTGCGGACCGTGCGAGGGCACCGTGCGCGGGGGACCGGGCCGCGCCACCGCCGGGTGACCGTCGTGGTGAGCGACATCGTGTCCTCGACCCACCTGCTCGAGGCCGCGGGCCCCGGCTACCTCTGGCTGCTGGTGCGTCACCGCGCCCTGGTCGCCGCCGCTGTCGAGCGGCAGGGCGGCGAGTTCCTGTCCCACGCGGGCGACAGCACCCTCGCGGTGTTCGATCGCCCGGAGAACGCCCTGGTGGCGGCCGTCGAGGCCCAGCAGGCCCTCGGCGCCGAGCCGTGGCCCGACGGGTTGGCCGTGCGGGTGCGGATGGGGGTGCACACCGGCGACGTGTACGACGCCGGCGGCGAGCCGGTGGGCCTGGCCATCAACCACGGTGCCCGCGTCATGGCCGCGGCCGCGCCGGGCCAGGTCACCGTGTCGCCCGCCGTCGTGGTCGACGGGGTCGCCGCCCGCCTGGCACGGGCCGGCGTCGTGCTGGCCGACGCCGGACGGCACACGATGCGTGACCACACCGGGCCCGTGCGTCTCCGCCAGGTGGTGGCCGACGGCGTGACCGTGGTCGTGCCCCCGCCACCCGCCCAGGTCCCGGGGGTCGAGCCCGTCGTGGCCGGCGCCGTGGTCCCGGCCTCCCGCCGCGCCCGAGGGTGAGGGTCGGCCTGCGCGATCAGGGCCGCCCGTCGGGCTGACGGCTCCTGTTTCGGGGCGCGCGGCGGCCCCGGCGGGGTGGAAGCGCTTCCATTGACAGGCTGGGAGGTGGGTCATATCGTGCGAGGTGCGTGAGTGGAAGCGCTTCCACGGTCGTAGCGCCAGGCCAGCAGGGCATCGGACGGCGCAGGAGGGGAGGGGACGGTGGTCACGATCGCTGACGTCGCAGCGCACGCGGGCGTGGGCGCCGGCACCGTCTCCCGTGTCCTCAACGACAGCCCGCAGGTCAGCGAGAGCACCCGCGCCCGGGTCCTCGCCGCCATCGAGGTGCTCGACTACCGGCCCAACCCCCTGGCGCGTGGCCTGAGCCGCGGGCGGTGCCAGACGTTGGGCGTGGTCGTCCCCTTCTTCACGCACGCCTCCGCGGTCGAGCGACTACGTGGCGTCGTGGCAGCGCTCGACAAGAGCCTCTACGACCTCGTGCTGTTCAACGTCGAGTCGCCGGTGCACCGCGACGAGCACTTCACCACCCTCACGCGGCGCGACCGGGCCGACGGCCTGCTCATCATGTCGCTGCCCCCGCCTCCGGCCAGCCTGCACCGCCTGGCCACCTCCGGTGTCCCGATCGTGCTCCTCGACAGCCGCGGCGCCGGCGTGCCCGCCGTCGTCACCGACGACGTCGAGGGCGGCCGGCTCGCCACCCGCCACCTCCTCGACCTCGGACACGAGCGCATCGCCTTCCTGGGCGACGAGCCCGGCAACCCGCTCGGCTTCACCTCCAGCAGCGCCCGTGAGGCCGGCTACCGCGAGACCATGGAGTCCGCCGGCCTGGCCGTCCGGCCCGGCGACGTCCGCCACGGCCCCCACGTGCGCGCCGTCGCCCGCGACCTGACCCGCGCCATGCTGGCGGCGCCCGACAGGCCCACGGCGATCTTCGCCGCGTCCGACACCCAGGCCCTGGGCGTGCTCGAGGCCGCCCGGGCCGCCGGCCTGACGGTCCCGCGCGACCTGTCCGTCGTGGGC
This sequence comes from Acidimicrobiales bacterium, assembly GCA_016936035.1. GTDB lineage: Bacteria > Actinomycetota > Acidimicrobiia > Acidimicrobiales > VFJN01 > ZC4RG19. Next base: position 7,798 of record JAFGPU010000403.1, on the reverse strand, counting down.
TTCGACGACGTCGAGGTGTCGAGCTACGCCGGGCTCACCACCGTGCGTCAGCCGCTGTTCGAGAGCGGGCGCCGGGCGGCCGAGCTGCTGCTCGAGTCGCTCGCAGCCGAGGAGCCCCTGGGCGAAGCCGAGTACCAGCTCGACCTCGAGCTGGTGGTGCGCTCGACCACCGCGGCCCCGGCGACGACCCCCGCGGCCGGGTGAGCGCGATGCCGTCCACCCGTCCGCACACCAACCAGCAACAACCCACAGAGGGGAAGACCCAGCAATGAGACGACAGCGACACCAGCGCTGGCGCGCGGCCGTGGCCGCGGGCCTGGCGTTCACCATGCTCGCCTCGGCGTGTGCCGACGACGATGACGACGCAGCGGAGACCGACAGCGGCGACAGCGGTGCCAGCGACGACTTCGAGGGCACGACCGTCACCATCTTCGGCTCCGAGGTCGAGGGCGAGCTCCAGGGCAACCAGGACGCGTTCGAACAGTTCAGCGAGGACACGGGCATCACTGTCGAGATCTCGGGCGACCGCAGCTTCGAGACGCAGATCGGCACCCAGATCGACGGCGGCAACCCGCCCGACATCGCGCTGTTCCCGCAGCCGGGCAAGGTGAACGACTTCGCGGACGACATCATCGGTCTGCCCGACGACGTCGTCAGCGAGGTCGAGGAGAACTTCGACCCCGGCTTCACCGACCTGGTGACCATCGACGGCGAGCTCAAGGGCGTGCCCCTCAAGGCCGACCTGAAGAGCCTGGTCTGGTACAGCCCGGAGCAGTTCGAGACGAACGGCTACGAGATCCCGGAGACGTTCGACGACTTCCTCGCCCTGGCCGACACCATGGCCGCCGACGGCAACACGCCGTTCTGCATCGGCATCGGCAGCGACGACGCCACCGGCTGGCCCATGACCGACTGGGTCGAGGACTTCATGCTGCGCATGAAGGGCCCGGACGTCTACGACGCCTGGTACACCCATGAGATCCCCTTCAACGACCCCGACGTCGTCGAGGTGGGCGAGGCGGTCGTCGACCTGTGGTCGCAGGAGGGCTACGTGTTCGGCGGCGTCGAGAACGTGGCGGCGACGCCCTTCGCCGATGCCGGCCTGCCCCTGCTCGACGGCGACTGCATGATGCACCGCCAGGGCAACTTCTACTCGGCGAACTTCCCGGAGGACACCGAGTTCGGCCCGGAGGGCCAGGTCGACGCGTTCTTCCTGCCCGGCTCGGAGGAGCATCCCAACATCACCCTGTCGGGCGGCAACTACGCCTCCGCCCTGGTCGACCGGCCCGAGGTGATGGAGGTCATGCGGTTCCTGGCCAGCCCCGAGTACGCCACCGCGCGTGCGCCGGCGGCCGGCTTCTTGTCGCCGAACAAGAACGTGGACACCAGCCAGTACCCCGACGAGCTCACCCAGAGCTTCGGTGAGATCCTCGCCGAGGGCGACCCGGTGCGGTTCGACGCCTCCGACCTGATGCCCGGTGCGGTCGGCGCCGGCACCTTCTGGAGCGCGGCGGTCGACATCACGACCGGCTCGAAGGACGTCGAGACGGCGTTCACCGAGGTCGAGGAGAGCTGGCCCGATTGAGACGCGAGGTTCCGGCTGACCAGCCGGTAACCACGTATGGTCCCGGGAGGCGCCCGGCGGGGCGCCTCCCGGGCCTCGCGCCGTCGGTGCACGGGAGAGTGGAGACGGGGAGCTAGTCGATGGGTCAGCTCGTCAGCATGGTGGTCGGCGTCGTCGCGATCGTCGCGGTCGTCCTCGGCCTCTTCGTGGGCATCAACGCGCTCGTCGACCTGGCGCCCAAGAACTTCCGGCTGTTCGCCACGCTCGCCGGCGGGGTGCTCGGCGCGGTCGCCGGGGTGGTCGTCAACAGCCAGGGATGGTTCCTCGGTGGCCTGCTGTGGCCGCTCGGCGGCTTCGTCGTCGGTGCGCTGCTCGGCCTGCTGGTCTGGGCGCGGCACCCACCGCCGCCCGAGCGCCGGTGGCGCATCCCCGACAGGCTGCGCCCGGCGATCTTCCTGGCGCCCGCGCTCCTGTTCCTGGCGGTCGCCCTGGTCATCCCCACCATCCGCACGGTCTACCTGAGCTTCCGCAGCCCCCGGGGCGACGACGCCGAGGGATGGCAGAACTACCGCGACCTGTTCGGCGACTCGACCATCTTCAACATCGACTCCGCGGGCGACATCCTGACGAGCCGGCTGTTCATCGCCGCGGCGATCATCACGGTGGTGGCGATGACCCTCGTCATCGTGCGCGGCGTCGGCACCCGTCGCGGCGTCGACCTCTCGGCGCCCACGCCGGTCATCTCGCTCACCACCGCCGGCATCCTCGTCACGCTGGCCGCCATGAGCGCCCTGCGCGGGGTGATCTGGAACAACGTCTTCTGGGTCGTGTTCGTGACCGGCCTGTCCACCATCATCGGGCTGGCCATCGCCGTGCTGGCCGACCGGTCCCGCGGCGAGTCGGTGGCCAAGTCGCTGATCTTCATGCCGATGGCCATCAGCTTCGTCGGCGCCAGCGTCATCTGGCGGTTCGTCTATGCGTTCACGCCGGCGAGCCGCGACCAGATCGGCGTGCTCAACGCCGTCTGGGTCGGGTTCGACAACGAGCCCGAGGCCTGGCTGCAGCAGCCCCCGTGGAACTCGATGTTCCTCATCGTCATCATGATCTGGATCCAGACCGGCTTCGCCATGGTGGTGCTGTCGTCGGCCATCAAGGCGGTGCCCGGCGAGCTCCACGAAGCGGCCCGCGTCGACGGCGCCAGCGAAGCGCAGGCGTTCTGGCGGGTGACGGTGCCCCAGATCCGCACGACCATCGCGGTCGTGGTCACCACGCTCATCATCACCGTCCTCAAGATCTACGACATCGTCAAGGTGATGACGAACGGCGAGTTCTCCACCAGCGTCATCGCCAACGAGATGTTCGACCAGGCGTTCATCAACCGCGACTACGGCAAGGGCTCGGCCCTCGCGGTGCTGCTGCTCGTCGCGGTGCTGCCGCTCATGATCGTCAACGTCCGTCGCTCGCGCCAGGGGGAGAGGGCATGACCACAGTCACCACGGCGCCGCCGGAGCGCCAGCCCGAGGCGCTCGAATCCGGTGTCTCGCCGGCGCGCGAGGGGCGGGGCTCGAGGCTCCACCGGCTGCTGGGCAGCATCCCGACCGGCGTGCTGTGGGCGCTGGTGGTGCTGTGGACCATCCCGACCATGGGCATGTTCGTCTCGTCGTTCCGCCCCGAGATCGAGGTGAAGACGACCGGGTGGTGGACCGTGCTGCCCGACCCCTTCCCCGACAACCAGACACTGGCCCTGCTGGTGGCGCTGGCCTTCATCGCCGTGGTCGTGGCGGTGGTCGGGTTGCTCGCCCGCCTGTACCACCACCTCGGCCGCGCCGGCCGCATCGCCCTGCCGATCGTGGCCGTGCTGGCCTTCGTCGGCCTGCTGGTGGCGAGCACCGACGCCACCTTCACCCTGGAGAACTACCGCCAGACGTTCGACGCGTCGACCAGCGACTCGCCGGACATGTGGCAGCACTTCATCAACTCGGCGGCCATCACCGTCCCGGCCACGGTCATCCCCATCGCCTTCGCCGCGTTCGCGGCCTACGCGTTCGCGTGGATGGACTTCAAGGGTCGCGACTGGTTGTTCGTCTCGGTGGTCGCCATGCTCGCCGTGCCCATCCAGCTCTCGCTCGTCCCCCTGCTGCAGCTGTACGTGGGCGGCGCGCACGTCACCGCCTTCGGCGAGACCATCACCCTGTTCCCCGACCTCGACCTGGCGGGCACCACCACGGCGGTGTGGCTCACCCACATCGGCTTCGGGCTCCCGCTCGCCATCTTCCTGCTGCACAACTACATCTCGTCGCTGCCCGCCGACCTGTTCGAGGCGGCCCGCATCGACGGCGCCGATCACCCCACCATCTTCTGGCGGCTGGTGGTGCCGCTGTCGGTGCCGGCGCTGGCGGCGTTCGCCATCTTCCAGTTCCTGTGGGTGTGGAACGACTACCTCGTCGCGGCCACGTTCCTGGGGACGGGCAGTGCGGACGCGCCCATGACGGTGCGGCTCGCCACCTTGTCCGGCGGCCGGGGCCAGGACTGGCACCTGCTCACCGCCGCGGCGTTCGTGTCGATCGCGCTGCCGCTGGCGGTGTTCTTCGGGCTGCAGCGCTACTTCGTGCGGGGCCTGCTGGCCGGGTCGGTGAAGGGCTGATGGCGACGAGCGACGATCCGTTCGACAGGAGGTACCGGTGACCGCGGTGACCATGGACAAGGTGACGAAGACGTACCCCAACGGGGTCACCGCCGTCGCCGATCTCGACCTCGAGGTGGCCGACGGCGAGTTCCTCGTCCTCGTCGGCCCCTCGGGATGTGGCAAGTCGACGGCCCTGCGCATGGTGGCCGGGCTCGAGAGCATCACGTCGGGCGAGCTGCGCATCGGCGAGCGGGTCGTCAACGACCTGCCGCCGAAGGAGCGCGACATCGCCATGGTGTTCCAGAACTACGCGCTCTACCCGCACATGACCGTCGAGCAGAACATCGGCTTCGCGCTCAAGCTCGCGCGGCTGCCCAAGGACGAGATCCGCCAGCGGGTCCGCAACGCCGCCCGGGTGCTGCAGCTCGAGGAATGGCTGCACCGCAAGCCCGGCCAGCTCTCGGGGGGTCAGCGCCAGCGGGTCGCCATGGGACGGGCCATCGTGCGCGACCCGTCGGTGTTCCTCATGGACGAGCCGCTGTCGAACCTCGACGCCAAGCTGCGGGCCCAGACCCGGGCCGAGATCGCCGGCCTGCAGCGCCAGCTCGGCACCACGACCATCTACGTCACCCACGACCAGATCGAGGCGATGACGATGGGCGACCGCGTGGCCGTCATGCGCGAGGGACGCCTCCAGCAGATCGACGAGCCCGAGGTGCTCTACTCCGAGCCCGCCAACCTGTTCGTCGCCGCGTTCATCGGGTCGCCCTCGATGAACCTGCTCGAGGGCACCGTCGCCGTCGACCCGGGCGGTGGCAACGGCGCCGGCGGGGGAGCGACGATCTCGCTGGGCGAGCAGTCGCTCGCGCTCCCGGCGTCGGTGCTGGCCGAGCGCCCCGGCCTGCGCGCCTTCGACGGCCGCAAGGTCGTGGTCGGCGTCCGGCCCGAGTACCTCGGCGACGCGACCTTGGGCGAGCACGAGGCCCCGCCTGACGGCGCGCGGTTGCGAGGTGACGTCGAGCTGCGCGAGGCGCTCGGGTCCGAGTTGCTGGTGCACGTGCGCACCAACTGCCGCCCGGCGGTCACCGACGAGGTGCGCAGCGTCGCGGGCGAGTACGACGCGGCGGGCGTCGAGCTGCTCGAACGGCAGGCGGCCGGCGAGGGCGCCATGATCATCGCCCGCTTCGACGCACGCAGCCGGGCCCGGGTGGGCGACGTGGCCGAGATGGACGTCGACGTCGAGCGCCTGCAGTTCTTCGACCCGGACACCGGTGACCGCATCGCCGGCGAGGTCCCGACCGCGCCGGCGACCGCGCAGCCCGCGCCGGAGTCCGAGCCCGCCTGACCGAGGCGAGCCCGGTGCGGCACCGACGGGCGGCGGCCACCCAGGTCGACCGCCGCCCGGCCGGCAGCTGACGTCGCGGCACCGGGGACGGTGGCGCACACGACGCCGGGGGAGCGGGTGATCAGGTCGAGCGTCGCACCACCAGCTCGGTGTGCAGCACGACGCCCGCCGGTGGCGCGCCCGTGTCCAGCTGGTCGAGCAGCAGCCGGGCCATGGCGCGTCCCATGTCCTCGACGGGCTGGCGCACCGTCGTGAGGGGCGGGTCGGAGGACCGGGCGAGCTCGCTGTCGTCGAACCCCACGACCGCGACGTCGTCGGGCACGCGCCGGCCACGGGAGCGGAGCGCGTCGAGCGCGCCCAGAGCCATCAGGTCCGATGCCACGAACACGGCGTCCAGGTCGGGGCGCCGGTCGAGCAGCCTGCGGGTGGCGACGGCGCCGCCGGACCGGGTGAAGTCGCCCGCGGCGACCAGGGCGACGTCCGGCCGTCGTCCGGCCTCGATCAGGGCCTCCTCCCAGCCGCGTCGCCGGTCGGCGCCGGGCACCATGTCCGGGGGCCCGGCCACCGTGCCGATGGATCGGCGCCCGGACGCCACCAGGTGGGCCACGGCCTGGCGGGCGCCGCCGGCGTTGTCGGCGTCGACGAACCCCACCGCTGCGCCCGCGGGCGGCCGGCCGGCGACGACGCAGGGGATGCCGGCCGCCGCCAAACGGCCGGCAAGGGGGTCGTCGGCCCGGGCCGACAGGATGAGGGCGCCGTCGGTGTCGCCGCGGCGGAGGTGGCGTTCGACGCGGTCGCGCTCGGCGTCGCCCTCGGTCATCACCAGCACGAGCTGGTAGCGGGTGGCGCCGAGGACGTGGCTGACGCCGAGGGTGGTGGCGGCGAAGAACGGGTCGGCGAACAGCCGCACGCTCGGCTCGGAGACGACCAGCGCCACGGTGTCGCTGCGGTGGCGGGCGAGCGAGCGGGCGGCGCGGTTGGGGGCGTACCCCAGCTCGTCGATGGCGTCCTCGACCGCGCGGCGCACCGACTCGGACACCCGGGGGCTGGCGTTCACGACGCGGGACACCGTGGCGCGCGAGACGCCGGCGCGTGCCGCCACGTCCTCGAGCGTGCAGCCGGGGCCACCTGCGGGGTTCACGGTGGGGACCCGTCTCCGGGCGGTGAGGCCGGGCCCCCACCGAGAGCGTTGGCGGCGGCGACGTCGCGGAACCACAGGGCGCTGTCCTTGGGGGTGCGGACCTGGGTGGCGAAGTCGACGTGCACGATGCCGAAGCGCTGCGAGTACCCCTCGGCCCACTCGAAGTTGTCGAGCAGCGACCACACGAAGTAGCCCCGCAGGTCGACGCCCGCAGCGATGGCGTCGTGGCACGCCCGCAGGTGGCCGTCCAGGAACGCGATGCGGTCGCGGTCGTGGACGGCGCCGTCGTCGGCCCGGGGGTCGGGGAACGCGCCGCCGTTCTCGTGCACGTAGAGGGCCGGGGGTGCGTGCTCGGCGGCGACGTTCACGAGGGCGTCGTAGAGGCCGTCGGGCTCGACCGCCCACCCGTTCGACGTCGGCGTCGACCCCGGGTCGACGAAGGCCACGTCGTCCGTGCCGGGCCACGGGGAGGGGGACGCCGACGCACCCGGGGAGTGGCGCACGTGATAGCGGCGGTAGTAGTTGAGGCCGAGCGCGTCGAGGGGCCGGGCGATCTGGGCGAGGTCGCCGTCACGGACGTGGGCCAGGTCGCTGACGGCCGCCAGGTCGCCGAGCACGTCGTCGGGATAGCGGCCCTCGAGCACGGCGTCATACCACAGGCGGTTGGCGAGGCCGTCGATGCGCCGGGCGGCATCGAGGTCGGCCTCGTCTCCCCCGGCGGCGACGACGGGGTAGGGGTTGAGGGTGATGCCGATCTCCGTGCCCGGGGCCGTGACCTCGCTGCGGAGGGCATCGACGGCAACGCCGTGCCCGAGGAGGAGGTGGTGGGCGGCGGCGACCGCGGCGGCCGGCTCGGTGCGTCCCGGGGCGTGGATGCCGGCGGCGTAGCCGAGCATGGCGGCGCACCAGGGCTCGTTGACGGTGGTCCACAGGCGGACGCGATCGCCGAGCGCCTCGCCCACCAGGGCGGCGTAGTCGCCGAACCGGAACGCGGTGTCGCGGTGGGGCCAGCCGCCGTCGTCCTCGAGCGCCTGGGGAAGGTCCCAGTGGTACAGGGTGACGGCGGGCTCGATGCCGTGACGGAGCAGCTCGTCGACGAGCGCCCGGTAGAAGTCGAGGCCG
>JAFGPU010000402.1 GCA_016936035.1 Acidimicrobiales bacterium | reverse complement strand
CGATGGGCGTGCGGGCCCCGGCGACGATGACGGCGTCGGTCATGGCTGTGTCTCCCCTGCGGTGTGGGTCGGTCGACTGCCTCACCAGCCCGGAGGCCTCTGCGACGGGTGCGGCGTCGCCCCTGTGTCGATCGACGTGCCCACCCCGGCGGAACCCCGGCCCGGTCCGCCGACCCTACGAGGGATTTGAATCATCGTTCAAGGCGCGGTGGCGTCGTGCCTTGAACTCGCGTTTGGCACGATGAACCGTCGAGTCGGTTGCTGGGCGTAGGATCGCGTCGATGGCACGAACGGCGAGCACGGACCAGCTCGAGAAGCTGAGCAGGCGGGAGCAGCGCCGACTCCAGCACCAGGACCTGAGCCGCGCCCAGCTGCTCGACGCCGCGGAGGAGGTGTTCGGCCGCAAGGGGTTCCACCAGGCCACCCTCAAGGAGGTGGCCGAGCTGGCCGAGTTCTCGGTGGGCTCGGTGTACTCGTTCTTCGACAACAAGGACGACCTGTTCCGGCAGATCTTCGTCCGCCGCGGCGACGAGTTCATGCCGGGCCTGCGCGCCGCCGTGCGCCCGGACGACGGCACCCCCACCGAGCAGCTGCACCGGCTGGTCGACTTCGAGATCGGCTTCTTCCGCCGGCACCCCCGCTTCGGCCGCCTCTACCTGCGCTACTCCAGCGCCACGATGATGTCGGCCGATCGCGAGATCGACGCCGCGATGTCGGCCAACTACGAGGAGTCGATGCGTCTGCAGGCCGATCTGTTCGCGCGGGGTCAGCGGGCGGGCGAGATGCGCCCGGGCGATCCGCTGGTGCTGGCCCGCCTGTTCTCCGGGTTGATGTCGTCGTACCAGGCGCTCGATCCGGCGGTGGTGTCGGACGACGACACCAGCGAGGAACGGCTGCCGCTGGCCGAGCTGCACGCTCTGGTGGAGCGGGCGTTCGTCGTCTGAGGCGGTCGTGCGCCCGCAGTCGTGGTTCACTACGCTGAATCCACCTTCAGGACTTCAGTAGCCGATCTCGCCGCCCGGTGACGCGGCACGAGGGGACGACGTGAGCGCCGACGACACTCCGGCCGAGGCCGCGCTGCGCGCCGAGGTGCGCGCCTGGATGGAGCAACACGCCGCCCGGTTCGGCCGCGCCGAGCGCCACGTGCGGATGATCGACACCGTCGAGCACGGCGCCCTGGCCCGCGCCTGGCAGGCCGAGCTCGACGGCGGTGGCTGGAGCGTGCCGACCTGGCCCGAGGCGTTCGGCGGCCGCGGCATGACCTCGAACGAGGCCCGCATCATCCGCGAGGAGGAGACCCGCTACGCCACGCCGACCGGGCTGTTCCAGGTGGCGACGCTGATGGTCGGCCCGACGCTGATGGCCCACGGCACCCCGGAGCAGCGGGACAGGTTCCTGCCGGCCATGCGGCGGGGCGAGCACATCTGGTGCCAGCTGTTCTCCGAGCCCGACGCCGGATCCGACCTGGCCAGCCTGCGCACCCGTGCGGAGCGCGAGGGCGGCGCGTGGGTGGTCACCGGGCAGAAGGTGTGGACGAGCGGGGCGGTCGCGTCCGACTGGGCCATCCTGCTGGCCCGCACCGAGCCGGGTTCGGTTCGCCACCAGGGCATCACCTACTTCCTGTGCGACATGCGGTCGCCCGGTGTCGAGGTGCGCCCGCTGGTGCAGATCAACCGGGCCGCGCACTTCAACGAGGTCCACCTCGACCGGGTGGTCATCCCCGACGACTGCGTGGTCGGCGAGGTCGGCGACGGCTGGACGGTCGCCCGCACCACGCTGGGCGCCGAGCGCATGATGATCGGTTCGATGAACGTGGCCGACCACGTCGCCGAGCTGATCGCCGTTGCCCGCAAGGCCGGGCGCGCCGACGATCCCCTGCTCCGGCAGGACCTGGTCGACGTGCACATCCGGGGCACGGTGCTGCGGTACCTGGGCGACCGGGTGCTCGAGGCGGTGCGCACCGGCGGCCAGGTCGGGCCCGAGGCCAGCGCCATCAAGCTGGGCCTGTCGACCTTCATGGGCCGGCTCGGCGAGGTGGCCACGCGGGTGCTCGACGGCGACGGCCTGCTCGAGGGCGGCCCCGCCGACGCCGTCGGCCACGACCGCTACGGCCGGCTGCAGGACATGTTCCTCGGTCAGTGGTCGTCGCGGATCGGCGGGGGCACCGAGCAGATCCAGCGCAACCTCATCGGCGAGCGGGCCCTGGGCCTGCCCCGCGACCCCAAGCCCGCCTGAGCCACGGAGGCACGATGCCCGAGACCGATCGCTTCCCCTTCCCGCTGCCGTTCGGCTGGTTCGCCGCCGGCCGGCTCGACGAGATGCCGGACGCCCCCGTGACGACCGTTCGCTACCACGACAAGGATCTGGTCGTGTGGCGGGACGGCGGCGACGGGCGGGACGGGGGCGACGCGCCCTCGTACAACGTCTTCGACGCCTACTGCCCGCACCTCGGCGCCCACCTCGGCGTCGGCAGCCGGGTCGACGACGGCTGCCTGGTGTGCGCCTTCCACGAGTGGACGTTCCGGCCCGACGGCACCAACGCCGCCATCCCCTACGCGGACCGTCCCAACCGCAAGGCCCGGGTGCGCTCGTACCCGACGGCGGTGCGCAACGGCCTGCTGCTGTTCTGGCACCACCCCGACCCGGACGTCGCGCCGGCCTGGGAGGTGCCCGAGGTGCTGACCGACGACCACGTCGAGGTGGGCCGGCACACCTGGACCGTGCGGTCGGCGTGGCAGGAGGTGGCCGAGAACTCGGTCGACATGGCCCACTTCAGGTCGGTGCACGGTCTCGAGCGGGTGGGCGAGATCGGTGCCGTCACCCTCGACGGTGCCGTCCGCAACGTCACGAGCACGCAGCTGTTCAACACGGCCCGGGGCACGTTCGAGGGCGCGCTCGAGTCCACGAGCTACGGCCCGGGTGTCGGCGTCACGCACTTCGATCTCATGGGGCGCGTCACCCTGGTGTCGTCGACCACCCCGGTCGACCGCGACCACATCGAGGTGCGGTTCACGCTGTACCACGCGGGTGACGAGATCGCCGCGAAGATCGGCGCCGCCTTCGCGGCCGAGGTGTCGCGCCAGTTCGACGAGGACATCCCGATCTGGGAGAGCAAGCGCTACGAGCCCTCGCCGGCGCTGGCCCCAAGCGAGCGGGCGGTCACCGAGTTCCGCCGGTGGGCGGCGCAGTTCTATCCCGACGTGGCGGTCGCGACCTGACCGGCGAGACCAGCACCGGGCGCCTCGTGGCGCGCGTCCTGCGCGCCGCTGGGGTCGACGCCGTGTACGGCCAGCCGCTGCCGGGCGTCGACGTGGTGGTCGCGCGTTCGACGCACGTCGCCGGGCTGCTGGCGGAGGCGCATGGGCGCGTGCACGGCCGGCCGGCGGCGGTGCACCGCGGCGAGGGCGCCCTGGCGGTCGGGGGCGGGGCCGTCCCGAGCGGTGGCGACGCCCCTGTCGCCGTCTCGTCGGTCGACGAGCTCTTCGCCGTGGTCGACGCCCTGCACGCCGCCGGCGCCCCCGGTGGCACCGGCGGACCGCTGGAGCTGGCGATCGATCTCGACCCCCTGGCGCCCGCACCCGATGCCGTCCCGCCGCCACCGGCGGCGGTGGACCGGTGGGTCGAGCCGGACGACGACCTCGTCAGCGCGGTGACCGGCGCCAGCCGGCCGGTGGTGCTGGCGGGGCCCGGGGTGGTCGGGGCCCGGGCGGTGCCCGGCCTCCACGCGCTGGCGGCCGCCGCGCAGGTGGGAGTGCTGAACACGTGGGGCGCCAAGGGCGTCTTCGACTGGCGCAGCCGCCACCACCTGGCCACCGCCGGGCTGCAGGCCCGCGACTTCGAGCTGGCCGGGTTCGGCGACGCCGACCTGATCGTGGCCACCGGCGTCGACCCGGCCGAGGCCGGCGCCGACAGGTGGCGACTGGCGCCCGTGGTCGAGGTGGCGCCGGGTGCGCTCGACCCGCTGGCCGGCCGGTGGTCGCGCCCCGCCGCCTCGATCGAGATGCCGCCACTGCGGTCGCTGCTCGCCACCGTGACCCAGCAGGGCTGGGCGGCGACGTCCGTGCCGCTGGCCCCGTCGCAGGTCACCCGCCACTACGGCCAAGTGGTCGGCGCGGGCGGGCTCGTCGCCGCCGATCCGGGGCTCGCCGGGTACTGGGTCGCCCGCACCCTCCCCACCACCGAGCTGGGCGGCGCCCAGGTGCCGGCCCGGGCGGAGAGCGCGGGGTGGGCGGTGGCGTGCGCGACGGTGGCCCGCCTGCGCTCGCCCGGACGCCCGGTGCTGGCCGCCGTCGACGGCCCGGTCGCCGGCGTGGTGGCCGAGGCGCTCGACGTCGCGGCGTCCCTCGGGGTCGCGGTCCCGGTGGAGGTGTGGACGCCGGACGGCGCGGCGGTCGACGCCGACGCCCACGCGGCCCGGCTGCAGGCCCTGGTCCACGCCGACGCGCCCCCGCCGGTGACGCTGGCGACCGACCCGGGGCAGCTCGACCGCATGGTCGAGGTGGCGGG
>JAFGPU010000059.1 GCA_016936035.1 Acidimicrobiales bacterium | reverse complement strand
GGCTCTCCACGATCTCTTGCTCGCCGGCCGGCCGCGTCGGGCTGGTCTGGTGGACCCGATCGCTGCTCGCCCAGCCGCGTCGGTGCCACGTGATGGCGGCGTCGTGGCGGTACGCGGGCACCGGGTCACGGAAGGCGAGCGCACCCAGGGCCTGGAGGGCGTCGTCGAGCTCGTGCGCGCGGGCGTCGCCCGCCGCCCAGAGGGCGTCCCGCGCGGCGAACGCGGCGGGGGCGAACGTCGACAGGCCCAGGAGGTAGTCGCTGCCCCACCGCACCATGTCGATGGCGAGGTCGTTGCCGGTGAGCACGAGGAAGTCGGGCCGGAGGGCATCCCGCAGCGCGAGGCGGGCCCACTCGGGCGCCCGCCGCAGTGACGAGTGCTTGGCGCCCACCACCTGCGGGATCTCGAGGACGGCGGCGTAGGTGTCGAGCGACCAGATCCGCCCGAGCGGGTGGAACTGCCGGCCGAGCTCGAAGCCGAGCACCCGGTCGACCGCGGTGGCCATGGACGCGTGCGCCGGAGCCACCTCGTCCTCGGGCAGCGCGGCCAGGCCGGCCGACGGGAACACGATCGGCACGCCACCGGCGGCGGCGACGGTGGCGAGGGCGGCGCGGTGGGCGTCCGGGTCGAACCCGGCGGGTGCGGGCCCGCCGGGGTCGTCGACGTGGGCACCGGCCACGAACGACCACCCGGGAACCGGCTCGGCGCCGTCCAGCACCGCCGCGGTCGTGGCCAGGACGCGGGCGCGCGTGGCCTCGTCGAGGCTGGGGCCGTAGCCGGTGTCCATGTTCACGGCCGGCACGAGTCCCGCCGCCGCGGTGCGCTCGACGCCGGCGGCGAGGGCGTCCCAGTCGATCCCACCCGTCCCGGTGAACGGCAGGAGCACCGCCGACATCCCGGTGATGCGCCGGCCCGGGCGGAGGGGTGGCATCGCCGTCCCCGCCGTTGGCGCCATGGACCCCGGCTCGGGGGCTGCCGCAGTCGGCGGTGGACCGGAGTCGTCGTCGGGCTCGCTCACGCCACCCGTCCCCTGTCGGACGGCAGGACCGGGTGCAGCGGTGGCTCGCCCGCCGCGAACCGGCGGACCTCCTCGATCACCAGGTCGGCCAGGCGGGACAGCTCTGTGCCCTGCGACCCCGCCAGGTGGGGCGTCACCACGCACGTCGGAAGGTGGAGCAACGGGTGGTCGGGCGGCAGGGGCTCGGGGTCGGTGACGTCGAGGACCGCAGTGATCCGGCCGGTGCGCAGCTCGGCGGCCAGGGCGTCGTGGTCGACGAGCGAGCCCCGGGCGGTGTTGATCAGCGTGGCCCCGTCCATCATGCGCTTCAGCTCGGCGGCCCCGATCATGCCGGCGGTCTCGGGCAGCGCCGGCGCGTGCAGGGTCACGACGTCGCTGGTGGCCAGCAGCTCGTCGAGGTCGACCCGGGCGACCCCGAGCGTGGCGGCCTCCTCGTCGGTGAGGTACGGGTCGGCGACCACGACGGTGCACCGGTACGGGCGCAGCAGCTCGACCACCAGCCGCCCGACGTGCGACGCCCCCACCACGCCGATGCGCTTGCCCCAGTTGCCGACGGGGTGACGGCGGGGCAGGTCGGGCAGCTCGACGCCGCGCAGCCGCTCACGCTCGGTGAACGCCGCCTTGTTGGCCCAGAGGATGGCGGCGACCGTGTACTCGGCCACCGGTACGGCGTTGGCGGCCGCCCCGGACGTCACCCGCAGGCCCCGGGCGAACGTCGCGTCGGTCACCGTGGCGCGCACCGTGCCGGCGGCGTAGGCCAGCATCCGCAGGCGCGGCGCCCGGGCGAGGAAGGCGTCGTCGAGCACCAGGCAGCCCCAGTGCCCGAGCAGCACGTCCGCAGCCGCCAGGACCTCGTCGGCCCGCTCGGGGGGAAGGGCCTGGACGGCCTCGGGGGCCAGCAGGTCGGCGACCTCGCCGAGGGCGGCCCGGTGCTCGGGCCGCAGCGCGTACGGTTCGAGGCCGGGGTACATGGACAGGGCCACGGCCGGGCGGGTGCCCGTCACCGGCCCGCCTCCGCCTTGGCGGCCACGAGGACGTCGCGCTCGGGAAGGCCCTTGTAGTAGGGGTCGTACGGGTAGCACCCGGAGACGAGGCCGAGGCGGGGTGCCGTCGTGCAGTCGCTGAGCGTGCGGCAGATCCGGCGCACGTCGAGGCGGCGGCCGGCGAGCACGTCGGCTGGCAGGTGCGGGTAGCTGAGCGCCATGCGGCCGTAGCCGACCGCGGCGGCGCCGCCGGCCGCCACCAGGGCCTGCCCGGCGTGCGGCAGCCACTGCTGCAGGTAGCTGAGGCCCGAGGCGACGATCGTGAGATCCGGGTGGGCGGCAGCCAGCTCGGCGGTGACCCGCACGAGCCGGTCGACCTCGACCAGCGGATCGCGGGGCGGCTCGTAGCCGTCGGACGGCGGGAAGTACGCGGGACGCTGCACGTGCGGGCACCAGTAGGGGCTGCCGGCGGTGACCGACACGAGCTCGACTCCCCAGCTCGCCGCCCGCCGCAGCAGCGCGTGCGTCTCGGTCATGTCGACGCCGAGGCCGGTGCCGTCCCCGCCGAAGGCGTAGGGATAGGGGTCGGGTGCGGCGGGCACGGGCACGCCCCGCCCGCCGGGACCAGGCTCGTGCGGCACGACGTCGAACGCCGACAGCCGGAGCGCCAGCCCGAGGCCGGGCGCTGCGGCCCGGATGCCGTCGACCACGCGGCGCAGGAACGCAGTGCGCCCGTCGAGGTCGCCGCCGTAGCGGCCCGGCCGGTCGACGGCCGACAGCAGCTCGTGGAGGAGGTAGCCGTGGCAGTGCTTCACGTCGACGAAGTCGAACCCGGCTTGCCGGGCGCGCACCGCGGCGCGCACGAAGTCGTCGACGAGCGTGTCGAGCTCGTCATCGTCGAGGACCGCGCCGTCGCCTTCCGCCGCCCCGCCGGTCCCGGTCGGGCCGTCGAGCCCCACGCGGGCGTCGAGGAGCGGGTGGCGATACGCGACGCGGGGCCGGGGTGTGCCGTCGGGCCGGCTCCATCGGCCCGAGTGCGTGAGCTGGAGGCCCACGACGGGGCCGGCCGCGTCGCCGCCGCCGTCGACGTGAGCCGCCGCCAGGTGGGTGCGCAGCGCGGCGAGGGCGTCGACCGTGTGCTCGCCGATGACGAGCTGGCGAGGGTTGGCCCGGCCGTCGGGCCGGACGGCCGTGGCCTCGGCCCACACGATGCCGGCGCCGCCCGCCCCGAACCGCTGCCATCGCCGACGCACGAGGTCGGATGGCCGGCCGTCGCCCTCGCCGTCCCAGCCCTCCATCGGCAGCACGCAGAACCGGTTCGGCGCCTCCCGGCCGGCCACGGCGAGCGGCTGGGACAGTGGCCCGTGCGGATCGATCTCGGGGTCGACGGCGAGGCCGAGCCCGAGCTCTCGCACGCGGGCGGTGACGGCGTCGGGTGAGCGCAGGGTGCGGACCTGCACGATGTCGACGTCGGGCCGGCGACGGGGAGCCACGGCCGCCGACTCTACGGGCCGCCTCGCGCAGCTGCCGGTGGACGCGGCGGCGCCGACGACGAGGTCGCCGCGATGCACCCCCGTCGACGTCCCGTGGCGCGCCCGCGCAGTAGGGTGCCGCGGCGGACGATCGGGGGGACGAGCGGATGCGACGAGGCGCAGCGGTGCTGGTGGCGCTGGTGGTGGTGACGACCCTGGCCGCGTGCCGGACGCCGAACGGACCCGGTGACGTGGGCGGGCCCGGTGGTCCGGGCGGATCCGGTCAGGGCGGGGGGCACTCGCTCGGCACCGGCAACGGCTACGTCGACCGCGGCGCATGGCGCGCGGCGCAGGACGAGTACCTGGCGTTCGCCACCGAGGAGCTGTCGCCGACGTCGCCCGCCAACGTGCTCGCCCACCTCACGCGGGCCGAGCGCGACCACGGCTTCACGTTCGATGCGTCAGCCATCGGACCCGACGACTTCGCCGCCGTGTTCGACAAGATCGACGCCCACCGCGACACGAGCGACTTCGACATGATGCGGCTGCTCGCCATCTGGCAGGGCCACCGCCGCACGATCACCCCCGAGCTGCGGGCGGCGATCGAGCAGCGCGTCACCGACTTCCGCTACTGGTACACCGACCCGCTGCCGGACGGCGTGGTCGACGACAAGTGGTTCTGGAGCGAGAACCACCGCATCATCTTCCACACCCTCGAGTACCTGGGCGGGCGGGCCCTGCCCGACGCCACCTTCACGATCACCGGCGAGCCGGGCGCCGTCCACGCCGAGCGTGGGCGCGAGCGGGTCGAAGCCTGGCTCGACGAGAAGGCCGCCTGGGGCTTCTCGGAGTGGCACAGCGACGTGTACTACCAGGAAGACATCGAGGCGCTGACCCTCCTGGCCGAGCACGGCGAGCTCGCCGTCGCCCGCAAGGCGGCCGTGATCCTCGACCTGTTCCTGTACGACCTGGCCCTGCACTCGCTGCACGGCAACAACGGCGTCACCCACGGCCGCTCGTACATGAAGGACAAGAGCCGCGCCACCGACCAGGACGTCTTCGGTGTGACCAAGCTGCTGTTCGGCACCAGCGACCAGCCCTACACGTCGCGTTCGGACACCGGCGCCGCGTTCCTGGCCGCCGCCGAGCGCTACCGGCTGCCCGAGGTCGTCCGCCGGGTCGCTACCACCGAGCGCACGTACGAGGACCGCACGCACATGGGCGCACCGCTCGACCTCGACGAACCGTTCACGACGAACCCGGTGTCGCAGGTGCCGGGCGTGTCGTACGACGACCCCGACGACATCCCGTTCTGGTGGGAGCGGGGGGCGCTCACCGCCTGGCAGACCGTGCCCGCCACGCTCGCCGCCATCGAGCAGCACGACCTGTTCGAGACCTCGCTCTTCCGGCCCTTCAAGCCGCTCGTGGACATCACCGGCGGCGACCCCGCCGTGGCCCGCCAGCTCGCCTACCAGTTGCGGTGCCTGATCAACATCGGCGTGCTCAGCGAGGTCGACACCGTCACGTGGCGCAGCCCCGGCGCCATGCTGTCGAGCGCGCAGGACTACCGGCCGGGCTGCTTCGGCCACCAGTACCACGCCTGGCAGGCCACGCTCGACGAGGACGCCGTCGTCTTCACCACCCTGCCGGGCAACGAGCCCCGTCCCGGCGACCGGTGGGTCGACGCCGACCTGTACTGGTCGGGCACCGGGGCCATGCCCCGCTCGGCGCAGTCGGGCGCGGCTGCGGTCCACCTCTACGCCCCCCGGTTCGCGTCGCCGGGGCCGGGCGCGCTGGAGGCGTTCTCGTACCTGCCGTTCACGCACGCCTACTTCCCGACCGAGCGCTTCGACGAGGTGCGCCAGGTCGGGGGCTGGACGCTCGGGCGGAAGGGCGACGGGTACGTGGCGCTGTGGTCGTGGCGGCAGACCTCATGGCGGGAGCACGACCCGGCCGTCACGTTCACCAACGGGTTGACCGAGCCGTTCGACCT
>JAFGPU010000401.1 GCA_016936035.1 Acidimicrobiales bacterium | reverse complement strand
GGCACGCTCGTGGGGGGCCTCGGCCGGCACAGCCATGACGGGAACGCCCGGGGTGGGCCGGAAGGTACGAGAGCGCGTGGTGAGCACGCCGGCGGCAGCGAGCCGTGCGCGGCGTCGTGGTGCACCGACAACCGGCGAGGTCGGACAGGGGCGGCGTCGAGGGTCCGTCCGGAGCCGGTCCGGACGGACCCGACGCCGCCCGAACGACGTCAGCCGGTGGGAACCCCGGCCGCCAGCGCCTTGACGTCGGCGGTGGTGAGTGCGTTGCCGCCGATGCCCCACTCGCCGCTGGTGACCTCCTCGATCACCACCCAGGTGACCGGGCGCATGTTCTCGCCCTCGATGGCGACCATCGTGTCGGTGAGCTTGGCGATCATGTCCTTCTTCTGGTCGGGGCTGAAGACCCCTTCGATGAGCTTGACGTTGACGAGCGGCATGGTGGTCTCCTGTGTGGGGCGGGCCGTGTTGCCTCGCCGTCGCCCACGTTCCTCGATGGCTCGTGCAGCCTCCATGCATGCGGCCTGCAGCGGGCAGGCGCCCTACTGTGCCCCCCAACGGCGGCGAAGGGATCGGTATGCAGGTTCGGGTGCTGGGACCACTCGAGGTGGTCTCGTCCGACGGCGTCCCCCTCGCCGTTCGTGGGTCGCGCCGGCGCCTCCTCTTCGCCACGCTCGTCCTGCACCGGAACGCTGTCTGCGGGAAGGATCACCTGGTCGACGTCCTGTTCGGTGACGACCCCCCGGCAAGGGCGACGGGGACGGTCCAGAGCTACGTGTCGCGCCTCCGCCAGGATCTGGCCGGCGACGGCGCTCGGCTGCAGACGCGCCACGGCGGCTACGTCCTCGCCGTCGGCGCCGACGAGATCGACAGCGCCCGCTTCGAGGACCGGGTCGACGACGCCCTGTCGGCCCTGGCCGGCGATCCGGCGCGGGCAGCCGAGATGCTCGCCGAGTGCCTGGCCTGGTGGCACGGCGGCCGGGCCTTCGCCGAGTTCCAGGACGACCTGGGCCTCCAGGCCGAGAGCACGCGGCTCGAAGAGGTGCGCCAGCGCGCGGCCGAGGCGCTCGTGGAAGCACGTCTCGCCATGGGCGACGACGCCGGGGCCATCGACCAGCTCGAGGCCTGCATCGTCGCCTGGCCGCTGCGCGAGGCGTTCCGGGCGCAGCAGATGCGGGCGCTCTACCACTCGGGACGCCAGCCCGAGGCGCTCCGGGCCTTTCGCCGGTTTCGCACCGAGCTCGGCAGCGAGCTCGGTCTCGAGCCGTCGTCGTCGCTGACGGAGCTCGAGGCGCGGATGGTCCGTCAGGACCCCACGCTCGAACGCGTGCCGGGGGCCGTGGCTGACCCGCAGCCTCGCACCGGACGCGAGCCGGGGGCGACGCGACGGACCGGGAACCTCCCCCTCAGCGTCAACGCCCTGCTCGGGCGGGACGCCGAGCTGTCCCGGCTGGCCGAGCTGCCCGACACCGTGCGCCTGCTCACCCTCACCGGGCCCGGCGGCGTCGGGAAGACCCGTTTGGCCATGCGGCTGGCCGAGCAGTCGGCGCCGAGGTACCCCGACGGTGTGTGGCTCTGCGACCTGAGCGCCATCCGAGAGGATGCGCTGGCCGCAGAGGCGGTCACCACCGCGCTGGACGTGCAGCGCCGCCAGGACCGCTCCACGCTCGAAGGCCTGGTCGAAGTGCTCCATCCCCGGCGACTGCTCGTCGTCTTCGACAACTGCGAGCACCTGCTCGCGCCCATCGCCGAGATCGCCGACGCCATCCTGCACGCCTGCCCGGACGTGCGCATCGTGGCGACCAGCCGCGAGCCGATCGGCGTCGAGGGCGAGACGGTCTGGCCCCTCGACCCGCTGCCGCTGCCCGTGCCGGGCGAGGACGATCCCGTCATGGCGATGGAGTCCCCGGCGGTCCGCCTGTTCGTCGCACGGGCGACGGCCGCGCACCCCGCCTTCCGCCTCGGCGCGGAGACGGCGGCGGCGGTCGGCGAGATCTGCCGCCGACTCGACGGTCTGCCCCTCGCGCTCGAGCTGGCCGCCGCCCGCGTCCGCTCGCTGGCGCCCGCTGACCTGGCCGAGCGGCTCGACGAACGGTTCACGCTGCTGACCGCGAGCCCGCGCCGGGGTCCCCGGCACCACACGCTGCGTGCCACCGTCGCCTGGTCCTACGACCTGCTGGGGCACGCCGAGCAGGCCCTGTTCGACCGCTTGTCGGTGTTCGCCGGCCGCTTCACGGTCGACGACGTGCAGCGTGTCTGCGCCGACGGGGTCGTGGCCGCCGAGGCCGTGACGAACGTCCTGGCGGCGCTCGTCGACAAGTCGATGATCGTGGCCGACATCGATCGGTCGCCGACCCGCTACTCGCTGCTCGAGACGCTGCGCGAGTTCGGACGGGACGAGCTGCACCGCACCGGCGACACGGTCGAGCTCCAACGGCGTCACGCCCACCGGCTCATCGAACTGGTGGAAGAGGCGGAGCTGGGCCTGTGCGGGCCGGACGAGGGGTCATGGTCCGAGCGCCTGGAGGACAGCTTCGACGACCTGCGCATCGCTCACCGGTGGGCACTGGCACAGGGCGACGTCGACGCGGCGCTGCGGCTCGTGGTCGGCGCCCGGGAGTTCGCCTTCCGGCGCATGCGCTACGAGCTGTTCACCTGGGCGGAGGCGTCGGTCGACGCGATGGGCGAGGGCGAGCACGCGCTCGCCCCACTCGCCGTCGCGACGGCGGGATACGGGCGCTTCGTCCGGGGCGACCTCGACGAGGCGGTCGAGCTCTCCGAGCGCTCGCTCGCCCTCGAGGCACGGCTGGGGCTTCCGCCCTGTGGCCTGCACTGGCGCACAATGGGGAACGTCTTCTACTACCGCGGTGAGGCCGACCTGGCGGCCGACACGTGCCAGCGCATGGTCCGCGGTGCTCGGACCAGCGGCGACGACGCCCGCCTCGTGCACGCCCTCTACATGGCGTCGGTCGGCCTGGCGAGCGCGGCCCGCACCGCCGAGAGCCGGCTCCTGGCCGACGAGGCGGTGACCCTCGCCCGGCGGACCGGCAACCCGACGTCGCTGGCCTGCGCGCTGTACGCGCGCGCACTGACGATCGAGGCCTTCGACCCGCATCGGGCGGCGTCGATGCTCGAGGAGGCGGTCGCCCTGGGCCTGGCGGCGCACAACCGCTGGATGGTCTCGTTCGCCCGCACCGAACTGGTGTCGCTCGCCGGGCGGCGAGGCGACCTCGACAGCGCGCTGCGCATGGCCCGCGAGGTCGTCGACACGTGGTACCGGGCCGGCGACTGGGCCAACCAGTGGCTCACGTTGCGGCACGTGGCCGGGGTGCTGGCCCAACGGGGCGACCACGAGGACGCTGCGGTGCTCCATGCTGCCGTGCGGGTGGCGTCCGCCGAGCTGGCCATGCCGATCGAGGCGTCCGACCTGCGCCGGGTGGGCGCCATCCTGGAGCGGCTGCCGTCCGTCCTGGGCCCCGACCGCTGCGCGGCCGCCGAGGCGCGGGGCGCGGAGATGGCCGCCAGGGAGGTCGTCCACTACACCCAGGACGTCATCGACCGAGTGCTCGCCGGCGGCTGACTCCAGCCTGGCGACGACGCTGCCCGTGTCCAGGACCTCGCCGGGACGCGTCGCCACGGCGGCACCGGGGCGCCGACCCGGCATGATGGGCCCATGACCGACCCGAAGGAAGTCCCCGTCGACGAGCTGCCGTCCACCGACGACGAGTGGCGGGACCGGCTCGATCCGTTGCAGTTCGAGGTCGCGCGCAAGGG
>JAFGPU010000400.1 GCA_016936035.1 Acidimicrobiales bacterium | reverse complement strand
TCTCGATCGAGTCGATGCCCTTGCGCCAGCGCTCGAAGCCGGCGGTGGGCTCGTCGTCCTTGGTCACGTGACCGCCGTGGACGATGACGGCCTCGGCGCCGATCTCCGCGGCGGCGTCGCAGGTCTGCTGCAGCACCTTGCGCGACGGGATGCGCACCCGGTTGTTCGGCGACGCCAGGTTGATGATGTACGGCGCGTGCACGTAGACGGGCACGTCGGAGGCCTTGAGCAGCTCGGCGTCGTCGCGGGGCTGGGGCTTCTTCCAGCTCTGGGGGTCGCCCAGGAAGATCTGCACCACCTCGGCACCCTCGGCGGCTGCGGTGCCGAGGGGGTCGTCCTGCTTGACATGCGATCCGATGAGCACGTGACCACCCTAGAGCCCGGGCAGGTCGGTACGGCGCCCACCGTCGGTGGCAGGTGTGCCACTCGTGAAATACCCCGATAGGGTATGAACGTGCCTGGCTACACGCGCCCCATGTCGTCATCGCACATCGACGAACCGACGGGCGACCACATCGACCTGCCCATTTCGGGCATGACCTGCGCCTCGTGCGCGGCACGCATCGAGCGCAAGCTCAACCGGCTCGAGGGCGTCGAGGCGACCGTCAACTACGTGTCCGAGCGCGCCAGCGTCGACTTCGACCCGTCGGCGGTCAGCACCGACGATCTCGCCGCGGTCGTCGAGCGCCTCGGCTACCGGGTGGTCGATCCCGGCACGGCATCCGCGCCTCCCGCCGCCGGGGTCCCACCGACCGACGCTGCGGCGACGACCGGTACGCCCCCGACCGACGCCTCGTCGACGGCACCGCCGTCAACCGACGCCCCGCCGGAGCGGGTCGAGGGCCTCACCATCGGCGGCCCCGGACAGTTGGGCGGCCGGCCTCCGACCGAGGGCGAGGCACCGCCGAACGGATCCTCGCCCGCGGGCGTCACGGCCGACACGGGCATCACGGGCGGCGATCGGGCAGCACAGGCTGCCCGCCCGTCGCGCCCGGACCCGCCCGAGCTCGTCGACCTCCGCCAGCGACTCGTCACCGCCGCGGTGCTGGCGCTGCCCGTCATCGCGATGGCGATGATCCCTGCGCTGCAGTTCGACGAGTGGATGTGGCTCAGCTTCGCCCTGGCCTCGCCGGTGGCGCTGTGGTGCGCGTGGCCGTTCCACCGGGCGGCGCTCGTCAACCTGCGTCACGGCGCGACCACCATGGACACGCTGATCTCGGTGGGGGTGACCGCCGCCTACGGCTGGTCGATCTACGCACTGTTCTGGGGGCATGCCGGCGAGCTGGGCATGACGCACGACTTCACGCTGACCGCCGCCGCGGGCGACGCCGCCGGCCAGATCTACCTCGAGGTGGCGGCGGGGGTCCCGACGTTCCTGCTGGCGGGCCGCTACGCCGAGGCGCGGGCCAAGCGCCGGGCGGGCGGGGCCATCGAGGCGCTGCTCGAGATGGGGGCCAAGGACGTCAGCGTGCTCGACGCCGACGGCACCGAGCACCGCATCGGCACCGACGACCTGACGGTCGGGATGTGGTTCGTGGTGCGTCCGGGCGAGAAGGTCGCCACGGACGGCGTGGTGGTCGAGGGCACGTCCGCGGTCGACACGTCGCTGCTCACCGGCGAGAGCGTGCCGGTCGACGTCGGCCCGGGCGACCGGGTCGTCGGGGCCACGGTCAACGCCGGCGGGCGCCTGGTGGTCGAGGCCACGAGCGTCGGCGGCGACACCGCCCTGGCGCAGATCGGGCGGCTGGTCGAGCGGGCCCAGACGGGCAAGGCACCGGTGCAGCGGCTGGCCGACCGCGTCTCCGCGTGGTTCGTGCCACTGGTGATCGTGCTGGCGGTGGCGACGCTGGTCGGCTGGCTCGCGGCCGGCAACGACGGCGCCGAGGCGTTCGCCGCCGCGGTCGCGGTGCTCATCATCGCCTGCCCCTGTGCGCTCGGCCTGGCCACGCCCACCGCCCTCATGGTCGGCACGGGCCGGGGCGCACAGCTGGGCATCGTGATCAAGGGCCCCGAGGTGCTCGAGTCGACGCGCCGCGTCGACACGGTGGTGCTCGACAAGACGGGCACGGTCACGTCGGGCGCCATGCGGCTGGTCGACGTGGTGACGCTCCGGGAGGGCGCCGGCGCACGCGTCGCCGAGGCCGCTCTCTCCGGCGGCGCCGACGCCACGGACCTCGCGGGCGACCAGGCTCACGCGTGGGGCGACGAGGACGACGAGGTGCTGGCGCTGCAGCTGGTCGGCGCCTTGGAGTCGGCGTCGGAGCACCCGATCGCCCGCGCGATCGCCGCGGGCGCGGCCGAGCGGGTGGGGCCGCTGCCACCGGTCGAGGACTTCCAGAACCGGCCCGGGCTGGGCGTCGAGGGCGTGGTCGACGGCTACGGCGTCATCGCCGGGCGCGGCGCCCTGCTCGACGACTGGGCCGTCAGCCTTCCCCCGGCTCTGGCCGAGGTGCGTGACATGACCGAGGCCGCGGGCGACACGGCGATCATCGCCGCCTGGAACGGCGAGGCCCGCGCGGTGTTCGTGGTGGCCGACGAGGTCAAGCCGACCAGCGCGCAGGCGGTGGGCGATCTGCGTGACCTCGGGCTCACGCCGGTGCTCCTCACCGGCGACAACGCGTCGACCGCTCGCACGGTGGCCGCGGCAGTCGGCATCGACGAGGTCGAGGCCGAGGTGCTGCCCGCCGACAAGGTCGCGGTCGTCGAGCGTCTGCAGGGCGAGGGTCGCGTGGTCGCGATGGTCGGCGACGGGGTGAACGACGCCGCGGCGCTCGCCCAGGCCGACCTGGGCCTGGCCATGGGCACCGGCACCGACGTCGCCATCGAGGCGAGCGATCTCACGCTGGTGAGCGGCGACCTGCGCCGGGCCGCCGACGCCATCC
>JAFGPU010000399.1 GCA_016936035.1 Acidimicrobiales bacterium | reverse complement strand
GCCGAGCTCGAGGCCGAGCTCGAGGCCGAGCAGGCGGCCGACGGCGAGGGCGAGGGCGACGGGTCGCACCGGCGGTCGTGACCGACCAGGCCGAGCACTCGGCACGCGTCCGGGTGCGTGCCGTCGTGTCCGGTCGGGTGCAGGGCGTCTGGTACCGGGAGAGCTGCCGTCGCGAGGCCGAACGCCTGGGCGTGGCGGGCTGGGTGCGCAACGACGCGCTCGGCCACGTCGAGATCGAGGCCGAGGGCCGGCGCGCCGATGTCGAACGGCTTCTCGCGTGGACACGGCGGGGGCCGGCCCGGGCAGCGGTCGAGTCGGTGGCGGTCACGGACGACCTGCCCGTGCAGGGCGAGGCCGGCTTCGGGATCAGGGGGTGAGCATCGACCGGCGGCTCAGTCGGCGCTGGCGCCAGCGCCGGCGCCGGCCGAGCCGCTGAGGGCGGCAGACAGGAGCGCCGGCGCCGCCTCGATGCGCCCCGCCGCATCGGCGCCCGCCTGCCCGGCTGTGATGCCCGACGGTTCGGACAGGGCGTAGACCCGCACGTCGTAGTAGTGGGTGCCCTGGGGCGGGCACGGGCCCGACCACCCGGCGCGGCCGAAATCGTTGGTGGCCTCGACCGCGCCTGGGGGCAGCGTCCCCTCGGCCAGGCCACCGGTGGTGGGGTCGATGCCGGCGACGACCCAGTGCACGAACCCGTCGGCGTCGATGTCGCGCACGACGACGGCGAGCTCGACCGTGCCGGCGGGCACGCCCGTCCACCGCAGCGGCGGCGACACGTCGCTGCCTCGGCACGTGTGGTCGGCGGGGATGACGCCGCCCTCGTCGAACGCCGGGCTCGACAGCCGCAGCGGCTCGGCGGGCGCGGTCGTCTCCTCGTCCCCGGCGGAGCCCGCGTCGACGCCCGGGGTCGTGCTGGCGACGGTGGTGGTGGTCTGGTCGGGCGTGGGCGGGCGCAGCGTGCGGCCGTCGTCGGTGGCGCCGCACCCCACCGCCAGCAGCGCCGCCGTCAGAACGGCGACGAGGGCGACGCGTCGCCGCCACGCGGTGGTCGCAGATCGTGATGGCCCCAGTGCCTCGCCCGGCATGGACGTGCAGTGTTGCAGACTGTCCACCGACTCCGATGAGCGGTGCCCTCGACCCTCGATCCCGACCAGGTCATCGATGCGACCAAACCTTGCGTACGTGGCGCGGCTGCGCGCCCTGCTGGGGCCGGATGCCGCAGGCGCCCGGCAGAGCCTCGTCGCGCTCGGTCTCAACTCGTCGACCAGCCTGGTGGCCGGGGCCTTCCTCGCCGCCATCACCGCCACCCTGGCGAAGTACCCGGGCCTGCTCGTGCTCGTGCCCGCCGCGATCGGGCTGAGGGGCAACATCTTCGGCTCGTTCGGCAACCGCCTGTCGACCTCGATCCACGCCGGTACGTTCCGCTGGTCGCTGCGGCGCGAGGCGGTGCTGGGCCAGAACGTGCTCGCCTCGATGCTTCTCACCATGGGCATCTCGCTGGCGCTGGCGGTGGTGGCCAAGGCGGTGGCGGTCGCGATGGGTCTCAGCGGCTCGATCGACCTGCTGTCGATGGCCACGGTGTCGATCGCCGGTGGTCTTCTCGGGTCGGTCGTGGTGCTCGCCGCGTCGCTGGGGCTGACGGCGGGTGCGGTGCGCTTCGGGTGGGACCTCGACAACGTGACCGCTCCACTGGTCTCGACCCTCGGCGACGTCCTGACGCTCCCAGCGCTGTACCTGGCGACGTTCCTGCTGGGCTACTCGATCGTGACCCCGGTCGTCGGGGTGCTGCTCGTGGCGGCGTCGCTGGTGTTCCTGGTGGCGGGGTGGCGGTCGTCCACCGAGGGGCTGCGCCGCATCGTGCACGAGTCGGTGCCGGTGCTGCTGGTGGCCGGCGTGGTGAGCGCCGGCGCGGGCATCACGTTCGAGAAGTCGTTCGCCCGGTTCGAGGCGCTGCCGGCGCTGCTCGTGCTGGTCCCGGCCCACCTGTCGAGCTCGGGCGCGCTGGGCGGCATCCTGTCGGGTCGTCTGGGATCGAAGCTGTTCCTCGGCCTGGTCCCGCCGGCCAGCCGTCCCAACCGCGAGGCGCGACGCGACATCTCGCTCGTGTTCCTGCTGGCCGTGCCGGTGTACGTGTTCAACGGGCTGGCCGCGCACGCCGCCGCCCGGGCGCTCGGCCAGACCAGCCCCGGCGCCGTCGAGATGCTGGCGGTGTCGCTGATCGGCGGGGCGTTGGCCATCCTCTTCGTGGTGGCGGTCGCCTACTACGGCACCGTCGCCGCGTACCGCACCGGCGTCGACCCCGACACCTACGGCATCCCAGTGGTGAGCTCGTCGGTCGACCTTGTCGGTGCGTTCACCCTGATCATCGCCATCGCGTTGCTCGGCCTGTCGTGACCGGTGCGGGGCGGCGCGCCCGGCCGGGCGAGTGATCCGCGGACTGTGGGTGGACCGTCGCGCGCCTATCGTTGTGGGCGATCGCCACGATGGATGACAGACCCCGCAATCTCCGGGCCATGCTCGCCGAGGCCAAGGACCTCTCCGAGCTCATGGTCGACCTCGCCTACGCCGCGCTCTACTTCGGCGACCCCGACATGGCCGAGGAGGTGGGCGAGCTCGAGGAGCGCATGGATGCGCTGGTGCACGACATGCGCTCGGTGTGCGTCATGGCCGCCCGCCACCCCCGCGAGGCCGACGCCATGGCGTCGGTGCTGCAGGTCATCTCGTCGATCGAGCGCATCGCCAACTCGGCCGTCGACATCGCCCGCATCGTCACCCATCGCCTGGGCATCCCCCGCGAGCTGGTCGCCGACCTCTCCAACGCCGAGGAGGTGTCGCACCGGGTGCGCGTGCGGGACGGCTCCCACCTGGCGCGCCGCCCCCTGACCGACCTCGAGCTGCCGGTACAGACCGGTATGCGCATCGTGGCCATCCGGCGCGACCGCGAGTGGATCACCGACGTCGAGGGCGAGGAGATCATGCTGCCCGGCGACGTGCTGTTCCTGCGGGGGTCGCCGGCGGGCATCCCGCGGCTGCGCGAGCTGGCCGCCGCCCCTCTGTGGGAGCCGCCCACGCCGCCCGAGGACGGCACGGTCGGCGACCTCGACCGCGCCGTCGACGTGCTGGTCGAGATGAAGAACGTGTCCGAGACGGCGGTGGGGCTGGCCTACTCCGCCCTGGTGCTGCGCGACCTGGGGCTGGCAGCCGAGGTGCGCCACCTCGAGGACCGGCTCGACGAGATGAAGGACCGCCTCGAGCTCTGGGTGCTGCGGGCCGCGTCCAACGACATCGACCCGTCGCCCCTCCGGGGCCTGCTCCACCTGTCGCAGGCGGCCGAGGACCTGGGCGACTCGGCGCAGCAGATGGTGTGGCTGATCGAGAAGCACGAGGAGGTCCACCCCATCCTCGGCATCGCGCTCGGCGAGAGCGACGAGGTGGTGGTGCGGGTCCCGGTGCGTGCCGGCTGTCCCGCCGACGGCGCCACGCTGCAGGCGCTGCAGCTCGACGTCGACCCCGGCTTCCACGTGCTCGCGGTGCGCCGGGGCGGCCGGTACGTGTACCGGCCGCGGGGCCACGTGGTGCTCGCCGAGGGCGACGAGCTCATCGCCAGCGGCCCCGACGAGGGCCACCCGCTGCTGGCGGCCCGCCTGGGCTGGCGGCTCGAAGAGGACGAGGACACCGGCCAGGACCGGCTCGAGCCACTGGCCTCGGCCATCGGCCGCTGACCAGCGGGCCGCGGGCTCAGCGGTCGGACGGAGGGCTCAGCGGTCGGACGGAGGGGTCGGCGGCGGCACCACCGCCGGCCGGTCGATGCGCCGGCGCGTGACCGGTGGCGGCCCCGACGCCGGCGGCTCGGGCGACGCCTCGCCGTCGCCCGGCTCGGACCCGTTGCCGCCCCCGGAACCGAACAGGTCGGCGACCGCGGTGAGCGACCCGGCGATGCCGGCGAGCTCGGTCGGCACCACGATCTTGGTGGCCTGACCGTCGGCCATGGCGGCGAGCGCCTCGAGGTACTTGATGGTGAGCAGCGGCGCGTCGGGTGCCGCGTCGTGGATCGCGCCGTACACCGAGGTGATGGCCTCGGCCTCGCCCTGGGCGACGACCTCCTGGCGGAACTTCTCGGCTTCGGCGACCTGGTGGATCGCCTGGGCTTCGCCCTCGGCTCGCAGGATCTGCTGCTGCTTGTCGCCCTCGGCGCGCAGGATGACCGCCCGCTGCTCGCCCTCGGCCCGGGTGATGGCCGCCTGGCGTTCGCCGTCGGCCTGCGTGACCAGGGCGCGCCGGGTGCGCTCCGCCTTCATCTGCTCGTGCATCGAGTGCATGACGTCCGGCGGCGGGTCGATGCGCTGGATCTCGACCCGGCCCACCCGCACGCCCCACTTGTCGGTGGCGTCGTCGAGGATCTCGCGCAGCTCG
>JAFGPU010000398.1 GCA_016936035.1 Acidimicrobiales bacterium | reverse complement strand
GGCGTCGCCCTCCTCGTGCTGTACGGCCTGGTCATCAGCCCCGCCGACCGCGAGATGGCCGACTCGGTCCGCATCATGTACGTGCACGTGCCGTCCGCCACCTACCTGTACGTGGGCTGCTTCATCACGACGCTGGCATCCGGCCTGTGGCTGTGGAAGCGCACGCCGGGGTGGGACGCCCTCGCCGAGACCGGGGCCGAGGTGGCGCTCGTGTTCTCGTTCATCACGCTGGGCACCGGGTCGCTGTGGGGGCGCCCCACGTGGGGCACGTACTGGACGTGGGACGCCCGGCTCACCTCCACGGCCGTGCTCACCGCCCTGCTGGCCGGCTACCTCGCCCTGCGCCGGCTCGACCTCGACCCCGACGCCCGCTCCACCCGCGCCGCGGTGCTGGGCCTGCTGCTGGTGCCCAACGTGATAATCGTCAACCGGTCGGTCGCCTGGTGGCGGTCGCTGCACCAGGACCCGACGCTGATGCGGCTCGACCCCACCATCGAGGGCGACATGCTCGTCGCGCTCATGGTCGGCTTCCTGGCCCTCGGGCTGGTGTTCGCCTGGCTGACCGTGCACCGGTTCCGGGTGGCGTGGCTCGAGCAGCAGGCCGACCGGGTCGACCTGGACGTGGCGCTGGCCGCCCGCCGCGCCGAGACCGCCGCGCCCGGTTCGCCCACCACCTCCGGCCAGGAGGCCACCACCCGATGATCGCCATGACCCACACCGGCTACGTCGCGGCCGCCTGGCTCGGCTCCGCCGCGCTCATCGGCGGCTACGCCGTCGCCGTGCTGCGGCGCGGACGCACCCTGTCGCGCCAGGTCCCGCCCGAGGAGCGCCGGTGGAGCTGACACCGCGCCGCTTCGACGACGACGACGTCACCGCCGAGGAGGGCGACGCCACCCCCGGCGCCCCGCCCCGCCCGCGGCGCACCCGCCGCCGCTGGCTCCCCCTCACCGTGCTCGGCGTGGTGGTGCTCGGCCTGGGCATGCTCGTCTACAAGGGCCTGTCCGACGCCACGCTCTACTTCCGCAACGCAGACGAGGCGGTCGCCCAGCGCGACGACCTGGGCGAGCGGCGCTTCCGCCTGCAGGGCACCGTGGTCGGCGACCCGGTCGTCGACGGCGACACCGTCACCTTCGACGTCGCCTACAACGGGGTCGACGTGGCCGTGCGGCACATCGGAACGCCGCCGGACATGTTCCAGCCGGGCATCCCGGTGGTGCTCGAGGGCCACTGGCGTGACGGCGCCGACGTCTTCGACAGCGACCGCATGCTCATCAAGCACGACGAGAGCTACGAGGACGGCGACGACTACGACGACCGCATCGAGGACGCCACCGAGGGCGGCGGGGGGAACCAGGGGTGAACGCCGCGCTGGGCACCGCGGGGGTCACGCTCGGCCTCGCGGCCTCGGTCGGCGGCGCCGTCACCCTGGTGGTCGCCCTGGTGCGGGGCAAGCGGCACCTGATCGCCATCGGCCGGTCGTACGTGCTGCTCGCCCTGCTGGGGGCGGTCGTGGCGTTCGCCGCCATGGAGCGGGCCCTCATCACCCGCGACTTCACCGTCCAGTACGTGGCCGACAACGGCAGCAGCACGACCCCGGCCCTCTACAACGTCGCCACCCTGTGGGCGGCGCTCGAGGGCTCGATCCTGCTGTGGGTGCTCGTGCTCACCGGCTACATGGCGCTGGTGGTGCACAAGTTCCGCCGCCGGCTCGACGACCCGCTCGTCGGCTGGGCCATGCTCACCATGCTGGTGGTCAGCGGGTTCTTCTTCTTCCTGCTGCTCGGGCCCGCCAACCCCTTCACCGCCTTCGACCCACCGGCCGGCTTCGACGGGCCGGGCCCCAACCCGCTGCTGCAGAACCACCCGCTCATGGCGTTCCACCCGCCGGCGCTCTACCTGGGCTACGTCGGGTTCACGGTGCCGTTCGCCTTCGCGGTGGCCGCGCTGGTCACCGGCCGGCTCGGCGAGGGGTGGCTGATGGAGACCCGCCGGTGGACGCTGTTCGCCTGGGGCTTCCTCACCTTCGGCATCGTGCTCGGCGCCTGGTGGAGCTACGAGGTGCTCAACTGGGGCGGCTACTGGGGGTGGGACCCGGTCGAGAACGCCTCGCTGCTGCCGTGGCTCACCGGCACGGCCTACCTCCACTCGGTGATGGTGCAGGAGCGCCGGGGCATGCTGCGGGTCTGGAACCTGTCGCTGCTGTGCGCCACGTTCAGCCTCACCATCCTCGGCACGTTCCTGACCCGGTCCGGGGTCATCGCCTCGGTCCACGCGTTCACCGAGGGCTCCATCGGCGCCTGGCTGCTCGGGTTCTTCGGGCTCACCGTGGCGGTCACGCTGGGCCTCATCGGCTGGCGGGGCGACCGGCTGCGCGCGCCCGGCCGCATCGACTCGCCCGCCTCGCGCGAGGGTGCGTTCCTCGCCAACAACGTGCTGTTCGCCGGGTTCGCGTTCGTCGTGCTGCTCGGCACGGTGTTCCCGTTGCTGGTCGAAGCGGCCAACGACGACCAGCTCTCGGTCGGCAGCCCCTACTTCGACCGCATGACCATCCCCATCGGGCTGACCCTGCTGTTCCTCATGGCCGTCGCCCCGGTTCTGCCGTGGCGCAAGGCGTCGACCGAGCTGCTCTCCCAGCGCCTGTTCTGGCCGGCGTGGGCCGGCACCGCCGCCGTCGTGGTGGCCGTGGCGCTGGGCGCCCGCGGGCTGGCGCCGTTGCTCGCGTTCGGGCTGGGCGGCTTCGCGGCCGGGGCGGCGGTGCGCCAGGTGGTGCTCGCCACCCGCCGCCAGGGGTGGCGCGGCCTGGTGGGCCGCACCAACGGCGGCATGGTCGTGCACGTCGGGGTCGTGCTCATCGCCGTGGCCATGGCCGCCTCGGGCAGCTACGACACCGAGCGCGAGCTCACCATGGAGGTGGGCGACTCGGCCACGGTGGCCGGGCACGAGATCACCTACGTCGGCGCCCGCACGGTCGAGCAGCCGAACAAGACGTCGGTGCGGGCCCAGGTCAGCGTCGACGGCCAGGTGCACGAGCCGGCCATCAACCGCTTCACGCAGACCAACCAGTCGGTCGGCACGCCGTCGGTGGCCACGTCGCTCACCGAGGATGTCTACCTGACGCTGCAGCAGGCGCCGGACGACGACGCCGGGCAGACCGCGGCGATCCGCGTCATCGTGCAGCCGCTGGTCACCTGGCTGTGGATCGGGGGCGTCGTCATGGTGGGGGGCACCGCGCTGGCCGCCTTCCCCGGGCGCCGGCGCCGCAACCCCGTCGACCCCGTGTCGGCTCCCGTGCCCGACGACACCACGGCGCCCGGCGGTGCCGGCGCCGCACCGGTCGAGCCGGCCGCCCCCGAACGCGACGTCGCGCCGGCGGACGGCGACGGCACCGGCGACGACACCCCCGAGCCTGTCGAGGTGGGCACGTGACCGACACGGTCGATTCCCCGGACACCCCCGATCCCGCCGCCGGCGGGGGCGACGCCGACGGGGCGGCGGACGTCGACGTCCCCGGGCGCGGCCGCGTCGGGCTCGCCGTGTCGGTCGTGGTGGCCGTGCTGGTCGTCGCGTTCGTCGTCGTGCTCGCCACCCGCGAGCCCGCCACCGAACGGCGGGCAAAGAGCCCGCTCATCGGCAAGGTGGCCCCGGCGCTGGTGGGCGAGACCCTCGACGGCGGCACCTTCGACATCGACGACCACCAGGGCCGGTGGGTCGTGGTGAACTTCTTCGCCACCTGGTGCCAGCCCTGCGTCGAGGAGCACCCCGAGCTGGT